>NZ_LN879503.1 GCF_001499655.1 Candidatus Protochlamydia naegleriophila | reverse complement strand
TTTTTATCCAAACTTGTAAGCACATTCTTCTCTAGTTACACCTGGAAGAGGGTAGCATTGTTCTAAGGCGTCCCGCATGATTTCCGTTGGTGTCACGATTCTATTTTCTTTTACAGTCATATCAATAGCTTTTTGTTTGACAAACTCGAAGTGCTCCTCTTCTAGTAAAACAGTTACTCGTTTGGGTTTTTTCAGGAGTTTTTGTCCGCGTGCCATAATAAACCTGTGGTTTAATGTGTTAGTATTACTACTATTGTGAATCGAATTTTTTTTGTCATGTGGAAAGTGTTCATAAATTTAATTATTTCGCAAAGATTTAACAGTTAAGATTTAATGAAAAATAAACTCTTAAGAGTTTAACTTGCCATTAATGTATGAAAATTTTGCGGAATAAATTAAATTTCAATAACTTAAGAAGAAAAAAGCTTATTTTTTAATCTTCGCAAGAGAAGCCATTTTTTCAATCAATTCTTGTGATTTGTGCCTATCTCTTTCGAGTTTTTCGAAAAAAGCTTCTTCAAACCATTTTCTTTTTGAGAATGAATTATGTATTGATTTCAAAAAGTTCACTCGTTGTTCTATGTCATTGTTTAATGATCGATCGATGGAGAAGGTAACGGTTTTTTCACGAATTTGTTCAGGAGGTAATATTTTCTCCCGTTCGAGCTTTTCTTTGATTGCATCTTCTATCCACTTGTTTTTGGAGAGAAAACGATTTGATAGCCGCTTAATGATCGTTATATGATCATTGATTTTATAATAAATCGTTCTATTTAGTCGGACGCAATAGGATATCTGCGATTTAGATTCATTGGATTCAAGCTTTGAATCGTCTGTTATTTCTAGTTTTTCCATAATTTTACCACGTTATTTCAATGACTACAGTTTCAGAATTCATGTTCATTTCTCAGACGACATTTCAATTTAGAAAAGTACCTTTAGATGATTTGAAGGATGTTCAAACGATAGGAGCTTTATCATCAATGTTGTCAATGATGTTATAGACTATCAATTAATTTTTATGCCTTTCAAATCATCATTAAATGATTTTTTTTTAGTTAAAATAGTCAAAAGGCTACGTATTCTCACAAAAAATATTAAATTTAGTGTTAATTCTCTGTTAAGAATGTATAAATACATTGATATTGATGGAAAAATCGAGTTTTGATAAAAATCTGTGTGTTCATCTAAAAGGAGTTAATCATGAGCAATAAAGTATCTGTGGCTATATTCTGCGTAGGAATTGGCTTGGCATTTTTGGCACCAGATTGTGCATTTGCAGGGACAGAATCTTTTGACGTGAAGGGAATAGAGTCTCATACGCAAAAAATCATCAATCTCGTTTACGGAAATATGACTTATATCGCTGGAGGAATTGGTGGTGGTTATGGAATTTGGCAATGCATTACGCATTCTTCTATAAACCCACTCTTTACATTTGGAGGAATTGGTCTAGCTGTGGGATTTCTTCCAAGTTTCTTAGACTTTTTTAAAGTTTCTTCCATGTTATTGCCTTAATAAATTCAGGATAAAAGGGATAAAAAATAAATCTGATATTAAAAACGTCTGGCAGAGATGGATATGGAGAAAAAACACCAACTTTATAAAACCTTGGATAATCCGCTACGAGTGATCTTTTGGAGTATCGATGAGTTTGTATTGATGGTCATTCCTCTTATGATCGGATTTATGATGGCAAGCCCTTTTATCCTCCTTTCAGGAATTTTTTTGAAAATTGTCTGTTCGAAGTTTAAGAAAAAATTTCCTGTTTTAAAGCACATGATTTATTGGTATTTGCCAACTCGCCGTCTGCGAAAACAAAAAATCATCAAAAATCTCCCTTCATCTCACATACGCGAGTTTATGCTGTGAATGCTCTTGTTTTAGAAAAAAACATTCGTTTTCTTATTTATCAACGCAATGTCTTAGTGGCTATCTCAATATTAGTTTCTTTGTCATTAGTCATGACTTCTACTTTTTTATTTTTTAAATCTGAGCGCATAGTCATTACTCCCCCTATTATCGAAAAGGAATTTTGGGTCGATTCGAATGGAGTCTCCCCTACTTATTTAGAGCAAATGGGATGTTTTTTAGGAAATTTGCTACTTAACAAATCTCTACAATCCGCCCCTCTTCAGCGAGCCGTGCTCTTACGTCACACGGATTCAAGCTATGTTGGCATTTTAAGGCAAAAACTCATCGAAGAAGAAGAGGCCCTGAAAAAGCAAAACACGTCTTACGTTTTCTTCCCAAAAGAGGCGAAAGTCAATCTCCAAACGCTAGAAGTTGTTTTATTGGGCGATCGACAAGCGTATGTTGCAGGTAAACAAGTCTCTTCGGAAAATGAGGGATATATCCTTCACTTTACCTATTCCAATTCGAAGCTTCTACTGAAAAGCCTCTCCTCTTATGAGGGCTCAAAAAGTGGTGGTGTCTAAAATGAATCTAAAGTTTTTATTTACTGTTGCATTGAGCTCCATTTTTAGAATGTGTTCAATCGAAGCTACGCTTTCCTATGATTTAGACACAACGAAACTATTGAGATGCTCCTTTTCGATCGATCATCACAACCGAATTATGATTCAAAATGGACGTGTGAGAAAAATTATTTATCCAGAAGAGAATCTGTCTATTAGCTTGGAGGAACATAGTGGCCAAGCGTTTATTTATGCTGTTGGGAAAATTGAAAAGCCCCTAGCTCTTGCTTTGATCACTGAATCAGGTCTTGTACAAGATATCGAGCTTAGTTTTCAAAACAAAGAGTCCGAAGTGCTCATTTTAAACGAGGCGCAAGAAGAAGAAACGAAAGATGCCCTTCCCTCCTGTATCGCTCCTTACATGACAGAAGAAGAACAGCGTCAGCTTCTTGTAAACGACATTTTATCAGGAAGGATCCCCGATGGATATGTTTCCTGTACTCAGCCAAGATGGAATCGATCCATTAAATGCGGTCTGCAAGGAACGAACATAGTCAAATTGGAAAATACAACGTCGACTATTTACATCTACGAAATTGTCAATAGTTCGAAAAAGAAAAGAAAAATTTCAGAAGCAGATTTGAAATGTGAAGGATCTACTTGGATTTGTCTGGAATCTCATACTTTGAAGCCTCGCGAAAAGATACTGGGTATCGTTTGTGTAGGTAAACCATGATAGAGCGAGCCCAACAAATTTTAAAAAAACAAAAGTTGATCTTTTTATTTTGCCTCGTTGCATTTGTGTTTGGCCTAGGTGTGTTTTTTCTTATGGCTAATATGGGCCATCGTCAGGCGGTCGTCTCTAATCAGCATGTTTCACTACCTGGAGATAAAGTTGATTACCAAGAAATTTGGATGACTCAACTTGAAGGACAGAATAAAAAAATCGAAGCTCAAAACCAAATTTTGGAGCAGAAGCTCGTTTACTTACAAGACTTGCTAGTCGATCAAAAAAGAAGAGTACAGGACGATGAAATAGAAAAATCCGACCTGAAAAAAGAGCTTTTCAAACTGAAACAGGAGCTAAAGGATATTACGCTCAAAAGCGAACAAAGAATAGAAACGCCTAGATTTCAATCAGAAACTGTCACAAATCAGCAAGTTGAGAGTGAGTCTTCTTCGTTTTCCTTCAATTTAGATCCTTTTTCTTCTCCTAACCACAATAGTGATCACGAAGACGCAAAAGTGCATTTGCGATCTCCTTTAACTCAAATCTGTATGGAAGTTGATAAGGCTACCTCTCAAAAGAAAAAAGCTGAGCCGATAGATGGAAAAATCTTTGCCGGTACGACTGTCAAAGCTTTACTAGTGTCAAGTGTGGATGCGGTGTGTGGCGTATTTTCAAATAGCGACCCTGTGCCTGTTAAGCTGAGAATCATCGATAATGGTCATTTACCCAAGTATCTTACGGCTCAATTGAAAGGAGGTCTTGTGATCGGTAGTGCATTTGGAAACATTTCAAATGAGCGTGTGTATATTAGATTGGAGCGGATGTCTCTTTTTACTCCCAAAGGAGAGGGAATTGAGATGGAGGTGGCAGGCTATGTTAGTGGGGAAGATGGGCGTTTTGGGTTAAGAGGACTTGTCATTGATAAATCGACAAAAATGATCAAGAACGCTGCTTTTTCGGGTTTTTTAAGTGGCACGGGACAAATCCTCCAGTCAGCTGTAAGCAAAAGACCATCAGATTCTTGGAATAATTACACCGCGGTTGGAAGAGATATGTTGAAGCAAGGCGCTGCGGATGGGGCTGGAAATGCTTTTGATATGTTGGCTGACTACTATATCAGACGAGCAGAGCAGGTTCAGCCTGTTTTACAGGTAAATGCTGGTCGTGTGGTAGACATCACATTTACTCATGGGACATCTCTTGGTGATTTGCATGTGAAAGAGCAAATAAAATCTTGCCGTGAATCAGCCAGGAGAAAGTCATGAAAAATCTGATCTTATGGTTAGTGGCATGCTTGAGTTTGGGTAAGGCTTTTGCGTTGACACATCTAAAGGATGAATACTTAATTGCCTATGGAAATCCTCAAGCACCCGTGCATGTCATTCACTATTTTTCTTTTTTATGCCCAAACTGTTCGAGCCTTTTTCAAAGAGAATTTCGAGAACTGAAAAATAAGTTTATTGATACAGATCAAGTCTACTGGACCTTTCATCCCGTACCAATGGATATGCTGACACTTCAAGGAATGGAATGTTTGCAAAAATTAAGCCCAAAAGAAAAGCAGATATTTTTGGAGGCCATTTTAGAAGAAACGGCCTTAGAAGATCCGTCTCTTTGCGCCTGTTTGATGGAAAAAGCAATGGACGTTTTTAAAAAACCTCTGCCGGAGCTTCAAAAGAAATCTTATCTATCATCTACAGCCTCGTTTCAAGATGCCTTTCTTTTCTTAAGTCAAAAAGAAACCATCACAGCAGTTCCAACGGTTGAAATGAATGGGAAACTGTACCTCAAGGATATTCCTGATAGTCAATTTATTGAACAGAAATTGAAAGAGTTAATAAGCCATGAAAAAGATGTTTAGATCGATTTTTCCCCTTCTATTTTTAGCAGGGTCATGTTCTGTTTATGAAAATGATTTTGATTGTCCTCCCGATATTGGCGTTCCTTGTACATCAAGCTCTGATATTGAAAGTATGATTATTGAGACAACTCATGGACCTGACATTTTCTTAGGTGAAGTGCAAATTCCTTACACAAAGGAATATTCGCCAGGACAAAGATCATATGCGGTTGTTTGTCTCTCTACCCAAGGGGCTTTTTATGCTTAATAAAATTGGGGAGATGATTAATCGATTATTTGGAGAGCCGAATAATACTCGTGGTTTTTCGCCAAACGATTCAAGCCAGATGAAAAAGATCTTTTCTGGGCATTCTTTTGCAGACATCTTACCTTATGAGGCGTACGACGAGGAAAATGGACTATTTATCGGAAAAAACAGCTTAGGGTTTGTGATTGAAACGTCTCCTTTGCTTGGTGCCGACCACTCTATTCAGGCTGAGGTATCTAGCATTTTCGAAGATATCTTACAAGAAGGCGATTCTATCCAATGTTTATTGTGGGCCGATCACCGCGTCGGCTTGATTTTGGATAAATGGGAAGGTGCTCGTAAAGAAGCTAAGGAAATAATCAAAGAAATAGCGAAAAAGCGAGCAGAGTATTTTAAGAATAGTGCTCAGTTGTCCTCTCGTATGTTCCGCTTTATTTTGTCCTATTCAGTTCCAAAAACGAATGACCCTTCACTGATATCTAGTTTAATCACTAAAAAGGAACGCATTCTCAAAACCCTTAGTTCCTTTGTCTATGCCTATAGCTGGAGTGCTAATCAGTTTTTGGAGTCTGTTGGAGCTCTCGTTAACTTTACCAGCCAAAGAGAGGTTAAAAAAGAGCGTTGGAATTGGTGTGAAACCCTATCGAATCAGTTAGTCAATGGGGGAAGCATCCAATGGAATGAGGATGGTCTAGAGTGGAAGAATGATACCAATATGTCTTTTAAAAGTTTTCGTGCAACCAAGACTCCGGATCATTGGTCTCTTAACCAAATGCAATGCTTGATCGGAGATTTACTAAGAGATGCCTATCGCATGAAATATCCCTTCTACTTGCATTATGGGGTTCATTGTCCTAATCAATCGAAAGAAGAAAATAATTTTTGGAAGCGCTCTCAGTTTGTTGAAAAACAGGGACAATCACTAGTGCTTCTGCGAACTATCCCTGACTTGGGATCAGAACTTAAAGAATGTGAATCTGTAAGAGCAGGTCTTTTAGGAGGATCTAAGTTCGTTTTGACTCAACTATCTGCCGGAGTGTGGGCTGCACCTCAAGAGATTGTTTGCGCAGAACAATCGATCAAAAGTCTATTTCGTATCAATCAATTTACAGTAGTTGAAAACCACTATCTTCATCTCCCTCAGTTTTTAGCTTCATTACCCATGACATGGGCTGAATATGTATCAGACCTAAAGAGCTTGGGTGGATTGTTGAAAACAACTCTCGCTTGTGAGTGTGTAAATTTGGTACCCATGCAGGGAGAATGGCAAGGAACGGTTAATTCTCCCGGCATGCTCATGTTAGGACGCAGAGGACAGGTGATTAACTGGAATCCATTTGACAACAAGGGAGGAAATTACAACATCGTTGTGATCGGTCGTAGTGGTTCTGGAAAGTCGGTTTTTATGCAGGATCTTCTTTTAAGTGGATTGGGAACAGGGGCAAAGGTCTTCATTCTAGAAGTTGGTCGCAGTTTTGAAAAAATGTGTGATTTGGTGGGAGGTCAACATATTGAATTCTCTAAAGAGTCTCCGTCTCCTATTTGTCTAAATCCTTTTACGCACATTTCTAAAGAAGATGAAGATGCAAGAAATGAATCCTTTAGCGCTTTAAAATCTATTATCTCTTGCATGGTAGACCCAGCTGGGACCACACGCCATCAAGATGGTCTCATTGAAATGGCTATTCGTCAAGCTTGGGACAAGAAGTATAATCAAGCAACGATTACGGATGTCGTTGATAGTCTCTATGCATGTCAAGATGGTGTCGCTAATACGATTGCTGTAATGCTCATGTCTTACACGAAACAAGGAGTTTACGCGAAATATTTTGAGGGAGAAAATAATATCAATTTTACCAATCCGATGGTTCTCATTGAACTAGAAGAGCTCAAAGATAAAAAAGATCTGCAAGCTGTTGTCTTGCAGTTATGCATCATGACAATCACAAACAAAGCTCTTTTAGGAGATAGAAAGACTCCTTTTTATATTTGCATCGACGAAGCTTGGGACTTATTAAGAGCTAAACAGTCGAGTAGTTTTATCGAAACTCTTGCGCGACGGTTAAGAAAATACTACGGATCGCTTGTGATCGGAACCCAAGGGTTTGAAGAGTTTTTTAATTCACCGGGTGCTCAGGCAGCATTTGACAATTCAGATTGGATGTGTTTGCTCAAGCAAAAAGACACCTCTATTAGTAAACTCAACTTCTCTGAACATAAGAAAAAAATGTTAGAGAGCCTTTCAAGTCCTCACGAAGATTTCAGAGAGGTTATGATTTGTGATGCAGATGGAGGCTATCCGATTGCCCGCATTGTGTTAGATCCCTTTTCAAAGCTTTTATACAGCACAAAACCAGAAGAATATTCTCGATTGAAAGAACTCACTCAACTTGGAATGAGTACCTCAGCCGCTATTAACCACATGGTAGGTGAATATGCGGCGAGGTAAGCTTTTAAAGTCTTTAGTCATTTTTTACGTCGTTGTCGGAGCCTATTTGATCTGTGATTATGCCTTCAAAGGTTTTCGCATTAACACCTCTGAAAGCCTCCCATTCTATTTTTTTACGAGCTCCAAAATTGAACACATACAAAGAGACATGTATGTGACTATTCGTCATCCTTTGTCAAAGAGTAAACTAGCCAAGCAGATTGTTGGTATTCCCGGCGATTTGATTTGTATCGAAAATGGGATGGTTCATGTCGCTGGTAAGGTGTATGGAGAGATTTTGACACATTCTCGATCTGGATCAATCATGACACCTATTAAAGAAGGATTTATTCCAGAGGGATATTTTTTCGTTTATGCTATGCATCCTCAAAGTTTTGATTCACGTTATGCTGAATTCGGTTTAGTACAGTTAAACCAACTTGTTGAGGAGCTATGTCCTCTCTTATAAAGAAAATCGTTTTTATAGGTTCTTTAGTTACTGTTTTTTTCGATCTTTTTTCGAAAGATTTGGGTGTTCAAGGGCATGTGTTTCAAATCGGCGAAGAGAATATTTTGGAAATGATTGTTAGAAAGTCTTCTTCTTTTTCTCAAGACGAACTGCTGAGCATCCAAAATACGATTCAGAAGAGTATTGTGCAGTCGTGCAAAGAATCTAAAGCTTTATCTCATTTGACTGATGCATCGACCAAACGAGTCTTTTATTTTGATCCCACGATTTGCATGAATCAGGACATTCAAGATCACGAAGGGGCGATTATTATTAAAAAGGGCACATGTATTAACCCTCTTTCAATCACGTCTCTCGCACAAACATTGATTTTCTTTGATGCAACGCAAGAGTCTCATCTTAGATGGGCAAAAAGCCAATCGGAAGCGAAGTGGGTTTTAGTAAAGGGGAAACCTTTAGAGCTTGAAGAGTTTGAAAAAAGACCTGTCTTTTTTGATCAGTTTGGTTATCTCACAAAAAAATTAGGAATTTTACGCATTCCAGCAAAAGTCACTCAAGAAGGTCTTCGGTTGAGAATAGAAGAAGCGCCTGTAAAGGAGAGGGAATGAATTTGATCTATTCAGCCACTCTTATCTTGAGCTTATTCTATTCAAGTTTACACGCAGAGAACTTTCAAGAACCTGTTATCGATCAAGAATGGTTAGGTGGTTTATCTCAGCATTCTGAAGATGAAGCTATTCATTGGATCAGAGAAAAGTTGATAAAAGAAAAGAAAGAGCTTGGTATTTGGAGTCCTCAAACTTCTCTTCCACCAATAGAACAAAAATGCAAAGGATGCCTACAAGCTGAACTTAAAGATGATATTGAATCGCCGTTCATTGTTTTCATGTCTTTTTCTGTACCTGATGATGTTTGGTTATCCTTATCTAAAGAGTTAGAATCTATTGATGGTCTGATTGTCTTGCAGGGGCTTCCGAACAACAGCTTCAAAGAGCTAGCCGAACATTTAATCCATCTAAAAAACAAAGGGATGAATGCAACAGTTCAACTTCACCCCCAGTTGTTTAATCAATATGAGATTTCGCATGTTCCCAGTTTTGTTTTACGAGAAGGTCCATCATTCGACAAGGTTACTGGTAATGTCTCTGTTGGATATGCACTTTACGTAATGCTGGAAAAAGGGGAAACCAAAAAAGCTAAAGAGTTAAAGGAACGATTGAAATGAAGTGTCAATGGTTCCATCTCTTTATCCTATATCCTCTTTTTTCTGCATTATCTGCGTCTGAAGGAACATTGATGAATCCTTTTACAGATGTGTGTTGGGAGTGCTTATTTCCTATTACTGTGAGCAGCGTTAATGTCACTCCCAGTTATCAAGATCAAGCAGAGTATAGTAAATACGTTTGTTTCTGTTCTGGTAAACCTCCAAAAGCGGGTATTCCACTTTCATTCTGGGAGCCTACACGACTTGTCGATGTGACACGCCATGCTTATAAGCTCATTGGATTGGGTGGAGTTTCAATCGGCAATGAGACAATAAAAAACCGTGGAACAATCGGGATAACAGGGGATGGCCCTAGTCAGTATAGTTTTTATCATGTCCACTGGTACACCTATCCAATATTTAGTCTACTTGGACTATTTGCCGATTTTACCTGTGTAGAAAAAGCCGATTTGGACCTTGCTTACCTATCAGAGCTTGACCCGACTTGGTATGACGATCAACTCTCTTTGATCATGAATGCTGAATCAGCTCTTTTTAGCAACCCCCTTGCACAGCTAACTTGCCTTACGGATTGTACAGCTTCTAGCGCAAATAAGCCGTTAGATAAACTCTTTTGGTGTGCTGGCTGCGAAGGCTCTCTTTACCCTTTTACTGGCTCGGTTGCCCATCATGTAGGTACAGCACAAGCCAGCTATTTGTTGGTCCATCGTGTCATTGCGAAGCTCCATCGTACAGGTTTCATGAAGGGATTTGACGAGAAGGAGTTTTGTGAAGCGTCGTATATGCCGATCATTAAAAAAAGCTTGTACAAAACCCAATTGATTTATCCCATTCCACAAACAAAGGGGAGCTGCCATGCTCTTGGAAAAAGCGATGTTCTATGGGGAACAGGTAAAGCTTTTCCTGTTAAAGGGGAAGACTTTGTTTATTTGCTATGGATAAAAAAACAGTGTTGTTTGGATGCCGTCAAACCAGCAGCCACTGTAGGTGGTGTGACATGGTGATGAGGTTAATTGCGTTCTTTCTTGCCATTTCTGTGCGTGGATTTGCAGAGCCTTCCATGAAAGACCTATTAAAAGAAGGCAAAACATTAGCTCGGGAAGAGAACAAAAAAGCATTTGAGTTGGGAAAAAGCATATCTTTAGATGACTTACTACCCCCAAATCAAAAAAGAAAATCGTTTGATGCGGACGAGGCAAAAGACAAGTTGAAAAAGGGGACCTATCATGACTCAGAAGCTTATGAATTCGTAACAAGTGATCGAGTTCTTAAGAACGTCAAAGATAATCAGGGATTTCATAAAGACGAGTTTTTCTTAAAGCATTCAGAGAATATTTCTAAAAACGTTGAAAAAGAGGATGAGATTATTGAGGAAGAGACAATCGAACACGAAAGTCACCGATGCAAAGAGTCTGGAGATCCGTTTGTTATCTCTTTGATTAGAGAGTTGAATATTGTAGTCGACTCTCATCCTTCCAAGTGCCTTGGTCATGAGCTTGTGATTAAACATTCTACTGGAGGACAAGCAGCTCTTACAATCAAGCAATATAAAGGCAAGTTATCGGCTGATCCCACTGTTGAATGGTATGATGTGTCAATTATGGGTGGGGGGATGAAAGAGAGCTATAACGTCCTGGTTAAGTGGAGACATAAGAGTGGTACGGCAACGTGTGAGAATTGCCAGCGGGAGGCATCCATCACTAAAGAAGAGTGGATTTACTATGATCCTTCACTACTTTCTCTTATACAGACACCAGATTGCACGCTTGTTCAACAAACATGTTTAGATGCCAACTCCAGCAAGTCCATTAATGGACACTCCATTTCTCGTAAATGTTGGAAAGAACAACTTTCATTTGTCTATCAGTTTCCATTGATTCGCGAATGTTTGTTTTTAAAAACACACAACTGCGAATTGCTTGAACAGCATTGTATTCAACAGACACCTTTTGGATGCGCTCTTTGGGAAAAATCATTTAGATGCTTTTCAAAGATAATCAAAACGCGGACATCGGCAAAAGGCGTATTTGGCTTAGGTGAGGAATGGAAAACCGAATATCAACCAAACCACTCATTTGCTGATGTTGCGATCAAACTATCTGTGTTTGAAGAGGCTGAAAAAGATCTGAAAAAAGCACAAGACTTTGATGCCACTAAACTCACCGTGTTTAAAGGAGAGAAATTGCAGTGTAGTAAGAACGTAGCTGACGATCTCATGTATGACTGCTGCTTTAAATACTCGGGGCTAGCAAAACAAGTTGGACTAAGCAAGTGCTCGTCAGATGAATTATCGCTAGCCGAGAGAAGAGAGAATGGTCTTTGTTATTACGTCGGTTCTTATGAAGAAAAGATGCTTGATCTTTGGAAGAGTCGAGACGAACACGTTTTCTGCTGTTTTTCTACGAAACTTGCTCGTGTTGTGCATGAAGAAGGTCGTAGGCAACTCAAGAAAGGATGGGGAGAGCCTAAGCATCCCGACTGTGGAGGATTTAGTATGGAAGAGCTATCCAAGTTGAATTTTTCAAAGATGGACTTAACAGAAGTTTTCGATCAATTGCCTAAAAAAATGCCCGACGGGTTTGAGCAAAAAATGGAAGCCTTTCAAGACCGCATCCGCTTACAAGTCGAAAATGATGAGGTACACAATGAAAGACTTTAGATGGGCATTGATTCTCGTCGTGTTGATTCACTCCTTTGCAAATGCTGGATGGATTGATCGTAAAGCCGAGGGCTGGGCATGGTACGAGGATCTCGAAAAAGAAGAAGAAAAACCAGAAACAATTCCCGTCCAACCTCTTCCTGCTGCTGTCATGAAACAGTCACTCTCTCCTTCAGATGAACTGGCTCAAGTCAAAAAAGAAATGGAAAATAGCCTAGCTGAGGCAGTGTTAAGACCAACAACAAAAAGCGTTGGGCAATACATGGAAATGCAGAAAAAATGGGTTGATCAATCAGGTTTATTTGCTCAAACGTGGACTCATGTTTTACTAGAAAAGCCGTTCTTGGATGAGACGACAAAATCTCCAGTCTCTCAGTATGGAATCCAAGTTCAAAAGATGATGATTCAAGAGAAAAAAGAAACCGTCATCAGACAATTAGCAAAAGAACGAGGATTATTCTTTTTTTATGAGGGAAAGAAGAAGGCATCTGCTGCTTTTGCATTGGTTGTGAAAGCGTTTGCTCAACGCTATCAGTGGGAAGTATTTGCTGTATCATTAGATCAGACAAAGCTTGAAGGGTTCAAAAACAACCAACAAGACAATGGAATTTCCAGAGGATTCGCCGTTGAGATTACACCCTCTCTTTATGTCGTAAATCCCAAGACGCACGAGGTCGTTCCTATTGCCTTCGGTCTTATTACCATTCAGCAGATTGAGAATAACATCTTACTCCAATTTACAGAACCCCATGAGTCCCTCGATGATTAGAAGAATGAGCATTTACACAATTTTTTTTACTTTGTCTATTTGTCATGCGTGGGCTGATTTAAATAAAGAGATGACCCACTTTTATAACAAATTTGGCTCTTCCTCTAACATTAACTCAGCTGAGATTTATAATGGGCAAAAAGCTGGCTATATGACAGGTGGTGGAGTGTCTGTTCGAAATCAAGTGGTAAATACCAAGCTAGCCACTGTTAGTTTACCACGATTCGACGCAGGGTGTGGAGGGATTGATATTTTTGCTGGCGGCTTTTCTTTTATCAATCATACCCAGCTAGTGCAAACACTTAAAAGCATTGGAAGCAACGCTAAGGGATACGCTTTTCTTTTGGGTCTTGAAACTGTTTCCCCACAAACAGCTAATACGATCAAGCAATTGCAAAGCTGGGCAAATTCTATTAATTCGATTGGAATTAATAGTTGTGAAACAGCATCTCATCTTGTTGGTGCTGTATGGCCTGCAAACACAGCGGCTAGTCAGCAAATTTGTCGCTCCTTAGGAAATCAAGATGGTGCTCTATTTTCTGATTACATTGACGCGCGTCATCAATGCTCGAATCCCAAAGGATTTGATCGAGTGATGAAAGATCTGCAAGAAGATGATCGCTATCGTGGAGTTTTGATGGGGGATTACAACATCGCTTGGGAGGCGCTGCAAAAGCACCAATTTTTAATGGAAGGAGACGGGAAATCTCTCAAAGAATTACTCATGAGCTTAATGGGTACGATTGTTGTGAAGAGGGAGGAGTCTATAGAGATAGAAAGATGGCCAAGTAAAGTCGAAGACGAAACCTTTGTTAAGGTGTTATTAGATGGAGGGCAAGCTGTCGGTTATAGCTGTGGAATAGATCTCAAAAAGAAATGCTTAATGGTTGTTGAGAAGCCATTAAAAATTGACCCTTCAAATGCTTGGATTGGAAAAGTGAAAGACAAGCTTGTGGGAATGCAAAATAAAATCCTGTCCGATACAGAACTCGATCAGCAAGAAAAAGAGCTTTTAGAAAAGTCAAGACTACCTCTGTATAAAATAGTCAATGTTTTGACAGCCTATAAGAAAGGATATTGTCCAATTGATCTCTATCAAATAGCCGATATTGTGGCGATGGATCTTCTCATCCAATTTTTAAAAGAATCCATTTCTATTGTTCGAGAGGGGTGTACTCACCTTAGACGAGAACAGATGTTTGCTTCATCTGTCGATGACTATTTAAATGAGCTGGAACGGGTAGAACAAAGCATACGCTACTATGAAACGCGTGCTATGAATCAGATGGAGCGCGAATTCCAGATGATGCAAAAAATCGATATGATCGAAAACCAAATAGCTTCAGAACTTATTTTAGATTAACAGGTATTATTATGGGGCTAACAGTTGTCACATATGGTGGCGGAGAAACGCTTGAGAAAATATTTAATGCAATCGCGATGCTCTTTAACGGAGATGGCCAGGGCATTGTGCGATCGTTAGTGATTGTTGCGGCAATATTTTCTTCTGCCTGGGCGCTTGTGAAGGCCATATCTTCTCAATCGATAAATCTTTTATTTTCTCAGTATTTTATTCCCGTACTTGTCATTTACACGTTGTTTTTTGTTCCCACAACAACTGTCCATATCGAGGATTTGTTAGCCTATGAAACGAGCGGGGAGTCAAGTGCTTTTAAGCAAAAGATATACAAGGTGGATCATGTACCTGCCGCACTTGCTATTTTCGCAGAATATACGAGTTCTATAGGCTATCATCTCACCCGAGCAATTGAGAGTGTCATGCATATGCCTAATGATATTTCATACAATACCACAGGCATGATTTTCGGGGCTGATGCAGCTTTAGATACTAAGCAGTACCAACTCACCAATCCCTCTCTTGAACAAAATTTAAGAAAATTCGCTAAACAATGCGTCTTGTATGATGTGGCTTTAGGAAAGTATTCAGTCGCTGAATTGAAAAAATCAGCTGATTTGTGGGAGTTCTTTGAAAAAAACACTTCGAATGTTCGCATGATCAACTACTGCTCACCAGAGACAAAAAAATGCGGATATTTGAGTTGTAAGGAGTCTTTAAAGCAGATGAATCCTTATTTTGAGAAAGAAAAAGCCTTTTATGCGAAAACAAATATTCTTGGAAATCTACCTTTGACTTTTCAAGCACTGACAGGTCTTTCTATTGCAAAGGAGAAACTAATTGGTCAGCAGCTTGTTATGAATCTACTATCTAACGAGTATAGTGGAAGTCGCTTAGCAAGCCATCGAGCTCATGATCAACAGCAAAATACGATGCAAATCGCGGGATCTCTTGCTGGCAGTACTTTGATTAGCATGCGTGGAATATTGGAGGCGATAATATTTTCTGGATTTATTTTTGTTGTTCCTCTTGCTTTACTACCCGGTGGATTTAAGATGATCGGCAAGTGGGCCACTCTTGTTATTTGGATTCAGCTTTGGCCGCCTCTTTATGCTGTCGTAAACTATATCATTCAAATTAATGCTCATGAGCACACATCTGCAATTTTTGCTGGCCTTTCTTCAGATCAACTGGGGTTAAGCTATTTTTCGAATATCGGTCTTAAGCATTTGCAAAATAACATGATCGCGGCAGCTGGATATTTATACACTCTGGTTCCTATGATCAGTTATGCTCTCTTGAAAGGAGGAGAACATATCGTTAGCAATATTTCGGGATCTATTATGTCACCCATGCATAACGCCGCCTCTTCTTCAGCTGTTGAGCAAACAAGCGGCAATTATTCTTTTGCTAATACAAACTTTGGTCAGACCTCGTATAAAAATACAACAGGCTTTCAAAGTAATCTTGCGCCTTCTCTTTCTTCTGGATATTTCACGGATCATCAAGGCGGATCGACTGCTATTTATTCAGCTGGAGAAAACATTCTTAAGCAGAATAGCTCAGATTTAAGGACAAGCTTATCGGCAGATGATTTGGTCAGTGAAAGTCTGCAAATAAGCGAGCAACAAGCACGATCCTATTTGAATAGCACTCAAAAAACTTACCAAGATAGTCTCTCTCATCAAGCAAGAACAGGATCGGATTTGACAACACACCTATCCAATTCAAGTAACTATAATGAAGGGATCTCACAACGGGATGGGCATCATTTGCAAGAAAGCGCGTCGCTGTTGCAGAGCTACGCAGCAAATTGGGGAGAGCAATATGGGCTCAATTCAAAAGAGAGTTTGGACTTTTTATGTAATGTAGCAGCCGGAGGTGGTGCTGCCTACTTCTCAACTTCAGGAAATGCATCCTTTGGAATAGGGGCAGACAGAACGGAAATGCTTCAATCGGCAAAAAATGTGACAGATAGTGATAGCTTTCAAAAGAGTTACCAGACTGTACAAGATTTTGCCAAATCGCAGAACTTCAGCCTGCTGCAAGATGAAGGTATTCGTTATGCGCAGAATTTCAGTTCTGCTTTGGATCAAGTTAAGAGTTCTCAAGCTGCTTATCAATCTGCTGAAAGTTACCTCGATCAAACATCTCAGAATGCTTCATGGATGAGACAAAATGGGCATCTTATTAAGCAATCATTAAATCAGGATTTTGTGAACTGGGCACAAAAGAAATTTGCCCAAGAAGGTGGGTTTAGTCGCCTAGAGGAAATATTATGTCATGGAATGGAAAAAGATAAACAGATGCTTGCCCATGAATTTATTCAAGATATGAGACAAGGGCAGGTCATGGCCTATACGAATTTGTGGGATCAATCACCACTTTCTCTCGTCAATGACTTGGATCTTAATTCTGCAAATCAGATGTATAATGACGCTGCATCAAATAATCTCTCACTAGGGTTTAACAATGGCTTGATTAGCTGGGATATTAATCGGAAAGGTCAACAGTTGGAACAGATGTACAAATTGACAAAGGAAGGATACCAAGAACAGATTCAAATGACTCATGGTGAAGTCAACACAATTCAAACAGAGAGTGAGAATAAGTTTAGCGGAGAGAAGGGCAAAAATCTACTTAAACAAGCGCTACCAAATGTATACAACTATGTATTTGAGACGCCATTTTGGAATCGGGGGGAAGAATAATGGGCATGATTCATACAGTAACTGAAGGTGGACAAATTTGGACACATCGTGTCCGCATGTTTAAACAGGTCTTAAAAATCGGGGGGATGGTTTCTTGCTTAATTTGGGTATTGCTGTTTTCTTATCAGATGAGTCAAATATCCCATTTATTCTACCAGGCGTCTTGGTATCACCTAAAAGCTAATTACTATGTATCAGCTTCAATAGACAACATGTTTGTAGATACTCAAACTTGGAAAAAAATTGCGCATGAGAAACGACCTAGTGGCTCGAGCATTAGTGCGACAAAAGTCTATAATTCTACGAAGCCTTACGTGAATCAACTGATTGAAATCGGAAAGTCTCAAGCCGCGCAAACAAGTCTAATGACTTCCATTGCTTTTATCCTTCTTATCCTTTTCTTCTTTATTAAGGGTAAACTGTCGAAGAAAAAGCAGCATGTCTCAGGAAAGCAGATTGTTTCTACTTGGAAATTGAGATGGATGCTCATTTTTAAGAGACTCGGCTCTAAAATAAAATTAGGTCCAATTCCTCTTGTCAAAGGAAGTGAAACACAACATATTTTGGTTACTGGTGGCACGGGGAGTGGTAAAACGAATTGTTTTCATCATATTCTCCCTCAAATCAGAAAAAAGAAGCAAAAAGCAATCATTATTGATTCGACTGGCACATTTGTTAATCGGTACTATAGAGACGGGAAAGATATTATACTGAATCCGTGCGATCCAAGAAGTGCTTCTTGGCATCCTTGGTGTGAATGCAGAGATCGACTCGATTATGAATCAATCGCAGAAGGATTCATTCCGCAAAGTCATTCAGAAAATGATAACTATTGGAGAACAGCAGCCCGTTCTTTGCTGAGCTCAGCACTTCTGAAATTAGAGTCGATACAAAGAACGTCAGAGTTAACTAACAAACTTTTATTCGAGCCCCTTTCTCAACTAGCTGAATTTGTGCAGGGCACGAAAGCGGCCGCTCATATTGATTTGACTTCAGAAAAAACAGCTGGATCTGTTAGATCTGTGGCTAGTTCGTTTCTCAATAACTTAGAATTTCTACAGGATACGAAAACACCGTTTTCAATCCGTAAGTGGATCGAACAAGATGACGACAGTTGGTTATTTTTATCTTGTACTCCTATTCAAAGATCAGCACTGAATCCTCTTATTAGCTCGTGGTTCTCGGTAGCAGTAAGAAGTTTGATGCAGTTAAATACAAGCTTCGATCGAAAAGTTTGGTTTGTAATCGATGAGCTTCCCTCATTAAATAAGTTGAAAGATTTAGAAACATTTTTATCTGAGAGTCGTAAATATGGAGGGTGTGCTCTTTTAGCCCTCCAAAGTCCTGCTCAGCTTCACGCTATCTATGGATCCAGTGGATCTAAAACGATACTTGGTAACTGTGCAACAAAAATTATCTTTTCTGAACAAGACCCTGAAATTGCAGAACAAATTTCAAAGATTTTTGGTGAAAGAGAAATTAAGGAATATCAAGAAGGTTTGTCTTATGGGGCTAATGATGTAAGGGACGGAGTGAATCTATCTTTGCAAACGAGAAGTCTATCGCTGGTCTCTTCAACAGAAATACAATTTTTGGAAAGAAACCAAGCTTATATAAAACTAGCCGGAAACATTCCAATTGCGAAAATTAAATTTAAAATTGTAAAGTAGGTGAAAAGGAAAAAACATGCCTTACTCTATCTTTTTCGTAAATAAACCCATTACTATTTTATATTTCCTTCTTGGGATTGTTACTTTAACAATGATTGCAATGGTTGAAATCGAATTTCATCGACAAGACTTTCTTACTCCACTTGTCTTTAGAAGCCTAGTCTATATTATTAGTTTCCCACTCTTCCTCTTCTATTTTTATATTTTAAGAGATTCAGGAGACTTGCAGATACAAGGTGTTAGGTTAAGCTGTCTGAAAAGAACAATGAAAGTAGCATTCTTCAGTATACTCACTTTGATTAGTGGAGTAACCGTGATTATAGCTAAATTCACTTCGTCTTATCAAAGCTTAGTTTTGTATAGTTCTATATTCGCCTTTGTCGTTTGTTTATTTGCTCTTCCATTTCTTGAAAAATGTATGATCGCTAAATTTGTATCTGAGGGTGTTCGAAATAACATTTCTCTTCGCTATCTTGATCTCAAGAGTTTCTATGGTGAAGTTAGAGAAGTGTTTATAAGGAAATTATTAAGTTAACCACTCTTGAGTTTTTAATTACCAAACCAGATGTGTAACCGTTACACATCTGGTTTGATGAAGTCATTAATTCAGTTTAATTTTTCAATATTGAAATTATGGCGCGTGTGTAACGGTTACACACGCGATTTGATGTATTCATTATTTCAGTCAGATCTTTTATTGTCGAAAATCTTAAAATCAAAAAAGTCCATTTTGCTGAAGCTTATTGTTTGATGCTTCATGTAACGGTTACACAATCATTAAAGAGTAGACAAAATTTGGTTGAAAATCTATTTTTATGTATCTTTATGGAGGATTTTTATGCACAAAATAGCTATAGCGAATCAAAAAGGGGGCTGTGGGAAAACTACGGCTAGTATAAATTTAGCTGCTGGATTAGCATATGCGGGACAAAAGGTCTTGCTAATAGATTTAGACCCCCAAGGAAATTCAACTATCGGTTTAGGGGTTAAAACCGATAATAGACAAACCGTTGCTGAATTACTATGTCAAGAGGATTGTTTTTTGAATGATGTTGTGCAAGATACCTATATCGAAGGATTGCATATTGTTCCTGCGGACATGTCTTTGGCTATTTCAGATGTAAAATTAGCTCATATTCAAGCAAAAGAGTTTGCTTTGAGAAGTAAGCTTCAAGATATTAAATATGATTATGTGATCATCGATACATCACCGGGATATATTAATTTATTAACTAATGCAATATTGGCGGCAGAACACATCATTTTGCCATTCGGACTGGACTATTTCAATTTAGCTGGTATGCAAACGTTTTTAGAAACAATCAATCGAACAAACAAGAAAGCTGGCAGTTTAGTTGGACATAAAGCTGAAGTGTTGGGAGTTCTTTTCACTCAGTTTAAAATAACAACAAATCACTCTAGACAAGTGTTTGATGCTATTCTTGAACTTTTTGGAGATAAAGTGTTTAAAGCACGTATTCCAGAAAATGTAAAATTGAAAGAAAGCCAAGCATTTGGTAAAGCCATATACGATTTAGACCATAACTGCCCAGCGGCAAAAGCATATAATGAATTTACGACTGAATTTATGGAGAAACTCAGCTATGTCAGGAATTAGTGATTTAAAAAATAAGGCGAAATTATCTTTCGATGAAATGTTTAGCGACGTTTTGCCTGTAAATCCAAATGTTGAATCTTCCTCTTTACCAGCTATCGTAAGAAATTTTCATTTTTCTGATAAATTGGAGCCTGAAGAAGAAGAACAAATTGAGGGATTACTTTTAGAGGGGGTTCTTCCAGAAATTAGCTCAAATGAACTTGATGCTGATATTAATGAAATTAAGAGAGCCACGTCTGAAATCAAAGCGATTCAAAAGCAAGGGGTTGTCTTAGCTGGAGAACGAATTTTTAAAGTACGTGAGATCTTAAAGTTCTATAAAGATGGCACGTTTAATAAATGGTTAGATTTGGCTTTAGGCTCTAGAAAGACGGGATACAACTTACTAGCGTATTTTGATTTTTATACTAAATTACCCAATGAAGAATTTAAAAATAAATTTCAATGCATTCCACAGAAGGCAGCCTATATATTGGCATCTAGAGAAGGTGATATTCAGAAAAAATTAGATATTATCAATTCTTCTAAAGAACTCAAAAGTGATGATATCATTTCTAAAATTAAAAATGATCTACCCGTAAAGACATCTAAAAGTACATCTCAAAAATCTAACTCAAAATTAATTCGTTCACTACAAGGAATTTTGAGTCAGATATGTGAAGGTAAAGATGATTTATCGGAAGAAGATAGATTGGAATTAGTATCTCTTAAGTTAATTTTAGATAAAGCTATTGGCTAGTCAGTTGTAATGAGGTGTGTAACGGTTACACATCTCATTACAAAATCATTCATCAAATTTCATTATCCCTACTCCTCTCATCGATTTCGACACCAAGGTTTTAAAATGTCATTTTTGAACCTAAGTTGAAAGAGTAATTTCTAAAATCTACTTGAGTGTTGCAATCACGAGTATTATCACATTAATATGTTTTATGTTCAAAATTTTATCTTTTGAGGAAAAGTTATGACAGTTAGTATGTCAGAAAATTGTAAAAGTTTCTTTCAGGCATTCGGTACTCATTTAGAAAAGTTCGATCGTCCAAATGATGAAGAAGGGAAGCAGGAAATACGTGATTATGACAAGTGTGTACGAAGATTAGACAGCTTGGCTAGGCTCATTGTTAATGGTGATGGAACGAATTGTGTGGCAGTTGCATTAGTAAATGACGAATGGTATTTCACAGCGAATAAAATAGGTACTTTAGAAAAAAGTGTGCGTAAAACAATTAAGTAATTAAATCGAATAAAGAAACCTGAAGCAGAAACAGGAATTATCAGCGGGAAAGAAGCTCGTGAGTTATTAATTGGCAAATATAAAAAATCAAAAGTAAAGATTGGCAAGCAAATTAATAATCGTCTAGAAAAAGATGTTAAAAAACTTGTCTCATCAATGAAGGATTATCGTAGAAGTACAAATGAAAGAGAAGGGATTTTCACACAACAATCAATCAAAAATTTATGCAGTGGCAACATAAATTTCGTATCAAATGAAGAGCATTTGCATGCAGAAATTAGGTTACTTAGGTTTTTATACAAAACATATGGTTATAGTAAAAACAACAACCCACTGACAATAGATTTAGGTATATCAAAATTATGTTGCAAGCTCTGTGCTGCAGGAATATCTGCTATCAAAGATGCACACAATCATGTGAATATCAAATATAGGGGGTGTCATGGGAATTTTTATTATGGATGGAAACCCTCCATTACTTTATTCCTAAGCAATACGCGCTTCCCATATTTTGTGGGTCAAGAGGCTTTTAAAATATACGAAAACAATGATAGGAACTTTAGAAAAGATAAAAGAAATAAAGATAAAGAATGTGAAGAAAATAAAGTTATTTTAGATGGGCTAAAAGATTTGAGGGTTTATGAAGGCTTTTTGCCTGATTTATCCGATAGCTTCATTGTTCGTATGTGGGCAACAGCAGCTCACCAATCAGATTCACCCGTCCCAGTAAATACGACCGAATCGCCACAAGATGATAGCCTGTCTGATGAAGAGGGATTGTTAAGTGATAAGAATTCTTTATCAATTTGTAGTATAGACGATTGATTATTTTTTTAATTGAACCAGTTTATATTTTCTTTTGATGGATGTAAAACTTTATTAGGGTATACCAAAATATAATAATTTCATAAATTAATTAGTCAATGAGCTAAATTGCAACGAGGCTTTGAAATACGTTGAAATTAATTTATTGACTAGTAATTGTCATTAATTTGTTAATAGTTAACATTTTTATAAAATACAGTTTGTATAACGATTATTATGCTTAATCTCGATACTAGTTTCTCTTCCGTTCAGTCGTTGGTCTATACTAATATTTCTCAAGATATTGCTCAGCCCAACAGAGGTGGAAGCGCGGTAACGGAAATGGTTAATCGTCATGGAATGCTTGATCAGACAGACCAATTCTTTATTGAAGAGTGTAAAGAACCTAGCTATTATTATTCCTATTTTATTGAGAAAATTCGCGAAAATAGAAACCAATTACCCTCTTCGCCGGATAGTAAAGATTATCAAGTATTTGCTCATCAAATATTTAATATTTACAGAACAAGTGTTGTTGAGAAAGCATGTGATCAGGCGGAAGCTAATTTACAAGAATGGACTTTCAGTGTCGAAGAGTAGACGCAAAAAAACAAGCTTTTCAAGATTTCATTTGTTGTTATGCAAAGACAACCTGGAGTGCATCTGCTAATAAAGGGATTGCAGATGCAATGAAGAAAGAATGTTCCCTGCCTAACGATTTTTCTCCTGTTGTCTACTCTATTTTATTACAATCAGATAGAAATCATATGTTTCCTAACTCTTGATTCGTCTGACTTCTTAGCATGTGCGTAAATATTTCAGAATCTGTTATTTCATTCAATGCTCCTAAATAATCGGGGCATGAAATGTTCAAGACCTTTCTGTTTTAAAGCGAACCTTAGAAAGTTGGGGTCATCAACCGATTTTTTTGGAAATGCCTGGCTTTTCATGGCAAGAAGCTCAAATTGTTTGTGAGGCTATGGTCGAAAATTCTCATTTGACTTTCATGTACCAAGAGATTGAAGAATTTCGACTTTTCTTAGCTTTTGAGTTAGCGGGATATCAGTTTAGCAAACACCTTTCTTATAAACCTATCGTTAATCCAACAACTGGTCGAGGTACATGGGGATGTGTTATTAGAAGATGATCCAAGCCTTATTGAAGAAAACCGCCTGAAGTTGCTTGCAGAGGAAGAAAGGGGAAAAAATAGATTAAAAGCATATGAAATGTACCAGTCATTAACTAAAGAAGAAATTACTTACCCAGAATCTAGAGAAATTGATATCAGCGATTATTTGGACGATCATAATCTCGACACCTTCAGATCTACTCTTCTTTCTGTAGGTGAAAGTCCCATTCACCTTTATATGGTTGAACTTTAGAATCATAATGAGACCCTCCATAGAAGAGAATAAGCTTAGCCGCTATTTTTAAAGGCCTGAATCTTTATCTTCTTATGAGCGAATCAATGGAGAGTGTTTGTCATCTGAATAGTGTATGTTAGCTCCAATTGAGCTTAAAATTAGAAGACTTAAACTTATCTAGCACTGCAAGATTAGCATTATTTTTTATCCGAAAACAAAGAATCTTGGCTCGTTCCTAAGTATAAGAATAAACGTTTGCCTATCATGTTGCACCCTTGAATGGACAGTCGAGCAAGCCTATAAATTTCTCTAATAAATTCGAGACAATTGCTTAGCTGTTTTAGTCAACCACAGTCATAACAAGGTGTAGTGCCGGATACGTTTTGCGTGCTAATACTACAAACCATAACAAACCTAAGTTTGAGAACCTACAAACAACGCTTGTCTCTTCTTTTCTTGGTGCTTAAATCAAGCTCGAGATGTTTTAAACATCTTAATTATAAATACATTAATACTGAAGTGATTTGTTTTTGCGCATCATTTCATCGATTTCAATAAATCCTATCATATTGATGAAAAAGGTCTTATGAAATTTTTAAGACATGGGATTTTCACATATTGATCCGACAAAATTGAAGTGATTTCCATTTTAAAAATCATATGAATTTATATAAACAACTGTTGGTCAGACGATTATAAACTTATGGTTTCGACTCTTGAATTGATATTGAAGCTATTTAAGCAATTTCCTAAATATACATCAATATAGAACAAATACATCTATATGGATGTATTTGTTGCTTTAACAAGCTGCAGAAATCATGATTAGCAGTTCGAACTCAAATTTTTTGGTGGTAAAAACCCACCATCAAATTAAAAACATCATGCATCAGATGCGTCTAGTTAAAGTTTAGAAAAGAAAGAAAAAATTTAAAAAGTGGTTTTAAATCCAATCGACAAGAGGTATCTTGTATGTACGTTCAAAGTCAAAGCTCTATTTATTCGTCTCATCAATTAACGGAAAGCCAAAATGTAGATCCTACATTTTCTGAAATTTATAAAAATGTAAGATCTATTATTTCATCTACTAGTTCAGACGATGAAAAATCAGTTACTATTACAAGAATGTTTATGCAAGTAATCAACAACTGTGAAACAAGTTTGTTTAATCTAACGAGAGAATTAAGAGATTCACAAGAAACTATCAAACGTCTTAAACAGCAAGCTAGCTTAAAAACAAAAGGAGTTGTTAATTATGAATCACAAATCCTTTTATTAGAAAAAAAAATTAAAGAACTCAGCACACGGAGATTTTATCTTTCTTATGAAAATAAGACATTGAGAAGAGAAAGAAAAAAACTTGAGCAAAGTTTTGATCACTTTAAGTCTACAGTCTCGACTCAAAGACAGCAAGACGCTTTGGCTTTTTCTGAGTTAGAAATAATAGCAGAAAAACGAAAGCACGATATGGAAATTCTTTCAGAACAAATTAATGAGTACTCAGCAAGGGTTAATTGCCTTGTTCGGGATAACACTCATTTGCAAGAAAATATTCATAATATTTCCACAGAATTAAATTTATCTCGAGATTGGTCTCTGATGAATCTAGGTAGGTTGGCGGAAGTCACAAGAGAAAAAGATGTTCTTCAGGTCCAGGTAAACGTGCTTGAAGAAAGAATTGAACAAGTTACACAAGAAAGAACAACAGAGGTACAAGTACTACGCGATCGACTAAGAGTATTGAATATCCAAACTAAAGTAGATGAAGAGATAAAAAGAATGAAAATTGCATTTATTAATCATAGTACCATTCAAACCTATAGAGACTGTAAGGGAACAGCCAATTATCTAGCAAACAAATGTTTTCCTTCTTGGTTTACAGATCTAACACCCCCACATGAGGATCTTTCTTCTAAACCAACTACTTCAAAAAATATTTTTACGCGTATGACTGATAGTTTTCTATCAATTGGAAGAGCTAAATATTTAGAGGAATTAATAGCAAAAGAAGCTTTGGAATATCCAAATATATCAGAAAAGAAGCGATTAGATCAATTAATGTATCGAATCGGATATGGGTGTCTTATTCGTCCTGAAGAAGAATACTTAAGATAAATGTAAAATAATTAGAGGAGAAAGAAATGAACACTTACATACCCACTAACCGCGCGATGCTATTATTTGGGCTTCAACAAATAGTTGATGAAGCTTTGAACCCTACGACTGATCTGTTAACTTTACATTCAGAAGGCTGTGTAATCGGAGAAAAAGCACCTCTTTATACTTCTTCTGGTCCCGCACCATCTCAAGAATTGCCTCTTATGCAGCGTATATGGGATGGGGCAGCCCAAGTATCGCATATTAACTTGTCAAATAGAGAAGAAGATTTGGATGACAAAAGTTCAGCCGAAGCTTTAAGAATCATTCGCCTGCGTTTTGGTGATGAAATCCTTCCGTTTTCAGACGAAAAATTCGAGGCATTTCAGAATAGGATTAATCTAGAAGCGGCTATTCAATTAGAGGCTGATCGAGCTCAGATTGAGGCTTCTATTAACAATGAAAGCACATTCTCAATACCAGATTTTGAATCAGGGTCTCTAAATATGAAAGATAGGCTTCTTGAAATTCGAAGAGAACAGGATTCAGTTATGCAGCAATATCATGAAGTGCTGCAAAGGAGCGAGCAAGACATGCTCCTCTTAGATAAACATCAATCTGAATTACAAGAATTACATGTTGAAGTCGAATTAACTCAAAGTTTAGCTCAAGAGCTTAATGAAGATTTGAAAACGATTAATCAAAAGGTAGATGAAATAATTCTAACTGATGAGGCAATACAAGAACAGATAGGCGATGTAAGACGCGTAGCTTCTCAAATTGAATTGGAGCAAGTTGATCTTTCTAATGAGTTACATGCATTAACAGAGGAACTGATAGTTATAGAGGAACGATATGAAAGCATAAAGCGTCAGGAGCCGTTGGAATATCCGCACCATCATGTAATATCCAATTTAGAAAATGCGTTAACTGAGATTTCTACAAACGTTAACACACAAATCCAAGAAACATTGCATAATGTAAGCGAAACATTACCATCTTTCCAAGGATTGCAAGAAACTATTTCAACTTTTCAAGGACAGGTTAAGGAATTACCCTTTCTAATCAAAGATACTATCATGGGTACCATTAAAGAATCTTTTAGAGAAGCAGCCGCTTTTCTTTGGGAAAATTTCACTAATTTAGGTTGGAACACTATCGAAGTTATTTCGAATATTGGGAAGACTATTCTTCAATATCCATTGGCTGCTTGTTCTTATATTTTGAGAAACGTATCTGCCGTTTCTGATCGGATTAATCTACCATTAGCTGTATTAGGTATTCTTTCAGGATGTGCATTTTTAATGACAGGAACTCCTTTTACATTTGGGGTGACTGCTGTTGTCGGCTATCTCTTTATAAAAGGAATGTTTTAGTCTATGATTGAACCACTCTGTCTTTTTAAGGCAGAGTGATTAGAGCATCTTTTGAATTTTTATGTTAATTATTTTTCACTGGAATGAGGAAAAGCCTAATCCAATCACTCTGCAAAACTCGGTACAGTGAGAAATTAATCGAGTAGATTTTGGAAGATTCATTAAATGGATTGATAACTTATGAATGACATTGAAGCAAAGATTATCAGGATTTTAAGAAGTAATCAACAGCAATAAGTGAGACCATTGTCATGGTAAATACAATCACTCTTCTTTTGAAATAATTTCCATCAAATTTAGTTTTTAAATCTCGAAATTGATTCAGGGCGAAGTCAATAAGGATCGGCATGCAAATAGTGATAAGAAGTGAAATGATAAAATATCGCAGCAAAGGAAATGTTGTGAGAACACTTAAAACTAGCTGAGTCATAGTGGTATTAGATCTTTTGGTAAGTGGCATTAAATCATTGTAGCTGAATAAATTTCACACTATAGGAGAATTTATGAAATCAATTGGACAATTTATCTTAGCAGCTTGTTTCTTGACTGTCACCAGTTCTTTTACATCTCAAACTCCTTCGACAACACAAGGAAATGTATTTCATTCTTTTATGTCAGGAAAAATTCAATGCCAATCACAAGTGTAGCAGAATGGCCGATTAACAATTCTCTTGAAAAGTTTATCAAGTAATACTGCTGTTCATTTTAACAGCTTAACACTAGATCCAAAGAAAGAAAAATATGTCTTAAAAGTTTTTATGGTAGTAACAAAATCAGAAAATTCTAAAACTTGTGCTGCTTGGATAGATGCTCAAGAAGTAACCATCATAATCGACCCTATTCCTGTTAAGGAAATGACATTAACCGGAAATGCAGTCTATTCTTCAGGAAAAGCGACAGTTTTAATTTCTGAAACCTGATCCTTTGATGGGAACATAGTACGTCATTCAACCTACGTTGGTTTTTAGATTTGCAACGGTTGCAAATCTAAAATTACCCAAATGGCGATTATCAGGAGAAGGTTATTTATAGATGTTTTTGATGGAAAAATTTATTGTGGTAATCTCCTTTCCAAAATCTCACAGGTCAGTTCATGTTTAAATTTTTTATTCTCCTTTTTTTTTCTCTTTCATTACTAAATTTTTCATCAGTTCAAGGAGTATCTAAATATGGTGTAAAAGAAGGCATTAAAAGAGCAGGTATTTTAAGAAAGATTGAACAAGGAAATAACGACGAAGCCATTGAAGAATTAAAATACTTTGCTGAGAAAGATGACGAAAAAATGCAGTGCGTTTTAGCTCATCTTTACTTAAAGAAAAATGATGTTGAACAAGCGATGCATTGGCTTGAAAAATCTGCACGCCAAGGTTATGGCGAGTCACAGTTTCAGTTGGGAATGCTCTATTCAGATAACTACATTCTCTATTCAAATAAGATCAAAGTAAACCATGAGAAAGCCCGCTTTTGGCTTGAGCATGCGGCAGACCAAGATCACCTATTAGCGCAGTTTTCTTTAGGAAAAATGTATTATGATGGATGTGGGGAGGCTATTCCACAAAATTTCTTGAAAGCGGCTTACTGGTTCAAAAAATCGGCCATACAAGGCTGTGTTGAATCTCAATTTTATTTAGGAATGATGTTCTTTTTTGGTGATGGTGTGGGACAAGATCAAGAACATGCTTTTTATTGGTTTGAAAAAGGAGCTAAGCAAAATCATAATCCATCTGCATGTAACCTAGCACTATGCTACTTGGAAGGTATTGGAACAAAAAAGAACCAGGTAAAAGCTAAAGAGTGGTTGGAAAAGTGTGCCAAGAATGGAAATTTATTAGCACCTATAGTCTTGGAAAAATTAAAAAGGAGAAATAGTGTTTCCGAGCCTGAAAAACCATCAAGTTAAAGTAAATACATGACTTTAGTTGTTATTAAAGAGTTTGAAGTTTCAACAAGAAAATGATGTTGAATTTACTTGGTTTAATTGTTAAAATTTGTTTATCTCGTACGCGCGCGAGTTTCTCTCCGTGTATGCGGGTTTCTTTTGCCATAATCTGAAATCCGCTTAGCTTTTGAATAAGGTAGCAGAATACGGATATAGTCATCAAATTTCTAATTTGTAAAGACAATTCCGGCCGCTTGCTCTACTTTTTGAACAGTTGTTTGGAATTTCTCTAATGGTACATTAGAGTCGATCCGTTCATTCGGCAAAATATAGGCAATATTTACCGATTTCCCCTGTTTTTTCTCTAAGTTTAAAACCTTAAAGAAGTGGGTAGGCACAGCAACGTTATTGGGACCAATCACTTGATATTTAACATAGCGTTTACCATCAGCTTCTTGATAAGGTAGATAAAGTGGTCCTGTAATTACATGTATGCTGTTATACTTTTGCGTTAGATTCCTGACGTGTTTTTCTAATTTAGACCAATATCCCCGATTGAGTTCTGGGCATTGGAGACACATATTAGTCATGAAGAATGTATCAGACATAGCTTTTTCACTTGATCTATGATCAGCTGCTGGTGCCATGTGACCACGGTCAAATCCAAAGCCCTTATAATCGACCAAAGTTGCCTTGAGATGTGCAGGGATGTTATCATCTTCCTTGAAATTAGCATGAGAGCGGTTTGCGTTCACTTGGATACTATCTGCTGAAAGATGCTCGTATACCCAATGTGGGTTACGACGGCTGGCATCATAAGCCAACGAGTAACCTGTTCTGTTGACATGAAAAAAAGATTTAGGTTGATTCACTACAGCTTGATATTTGGTTTCATCTTTCGATTGAAAATGAGAGACTGAGGTTTTTTCAACTTCTATTTTTTTGATAATATTATCAGTGTATGCACGAAAAGTTTGAATATGTTGACTTATGACACCTAAAATGAAGCCACAACCCAGTATGGGAACCCATGATGCTCTAATATGCATTTTTAATTTTTTCGATTTTCCGATTTTCCCAGCCCAATTTTTATGAAATAGCATTTCCTGATTTTAACCTATTTGTTTATTACTATTCGTTGAGATTTTTATTAAAAATGTCATTCTATACTTGAATTCTTAATTTCAGAAGATCAATTTAATTTTTTTTAAGACATTTCATCTCTTTACTGGCACACGAACCTATCCCGATAATATTTTAAGCTTGTCTATCGAGAAGAAGATAAGACTAAATGTTAAAAAGTCTTTCTAATAACAAAGACGTCTTTCCCAGCGAACAACAAGTCGCCTAAATTTTCTTTGTAACCAAGAAATAGCCTCTCAATTTTCCACCTGAATTTGGCTAAGCTGCAAATAATTTTCTCAGCTTTTTAGCGCGCCTATTCTTCTATAAGGAATAAAAGGAAAAATTTTCCTTTCAAGTAATTTATCTCTAAGCTCTTCAGCATCATATCTTTTATGTGCTTCAAAAATAGGAATCAATCCGTTTAGCACATATCTTTGATGAGTAAATTCTTCAATCCCATCTAGGAGCTTATCCACCTGTTGCCTTTCGTCCCCTTTAGCTGAGGTCACTTCAAAGTTAATGAGATTCTGTCAGTAGATGAGTTGTAACGCCTTTTCCTTTATAACCATAATCAATCAACCGGCCTCCTCTATTGCCTGCTGAAAAAAAACCATCTGCAGCTAGTCTTTCAAAATTGAGCAGACTTTGAAGCTCCGCTTGCTCTCTAACAGTCGCAAACATCTTTTCTAGTGTCCCATTTGCTTACCAAATTCCTAACCATCTATGAGTTGCTGATCTTGAAGCCCACTGATCTGCTTTTAGCAAATCGCATCACCTCGCTCCATAATCAAAATCCATAGAAGGCTTATTGCACACCTCTCTCCAGGGAGTATGAGGCTTACCTTTTCCTCTATTTTCAGGTTTTCTAGGCAAAAATATTTCTAATACTTGCCATTGATCGTGACTCAATCCTTCAAATCGATTCCCTTCATCTCTTCCTCTGATTTTCAACGAAAATAAGAGAAAGATAATCTATTCCTTAAAAAATTGCATTATCGGGATAGGTTCACTGTTTTATTTTCATGAATTGGAGTAAAATTTAAACTTACTGAAATTTTTTGCAAAGGTTGAAAAACAGGTAGTGATTTCAAATTATCATTATAATCACAAATAAAGATCTTGATCAGTAAATACCCTCTAGAGATACCCTTATCTATAAGAGATCTTCGAATTCTTTTTTTGGAGCCTTGTGAAATAATTTTATTTTGAGGATCTTCGAGAAATTGCTTTAAACAAGAAAGACATTGAAATTTCTCTTTTCCTTGAGAAGTTGATCCATTTTTCGAGCTGTGAGTGATTGGCTGTAAGGACAGATATCTTCATAAATGCTCCGATGGTAGAGCTATATTTACTCGCCTAACGTCTTAAAATCAATACCTATTTAGGACTACCGATTTTTGGGGTTTATCTAACAAATTTTCTTTTTAAATAAAGATATTTTATTTAGGATAGCTTTCTTTGTTATTTCTGCGTTATCAAACCTGGTGCTGTATAAATGAACTTAAGCCATTGATAAGATGTGATAAGCTTTATTGATTTCCAAAAATTTAAGATATTTTTTTCAATTTAGTTAGTAAATTAAAAGGATAAGTGTATGGTAGATACTATAGGGACTAGAATTAAAGATGATTATCTTAGCACTAGCAACGAAGCTGAAAAAGTCCCTCCTACAAGTCGTCGCTTAATTGAAGGAGTTGAGCAAACGCAGGAGATCGTTTCTCAAGATGGATTAATATCAAAGATTGGATTATCACTAGGAGATCGAATCGAATCTTCGGCTAGTAATAGTGAGGGAGCTTTAAAATCACGTGGTATATATCTTTTTGAGCAATATAGTGATGATGAAATAAATGATGTAATTTCTTGTAGTACTACAACAACTGAATTAAGTGAGGGGATAGAGCAGTCGCAAATTTCTTTCAAACAAGAAAATTCTTTTGACATCGCTAGCATAATGAAGCAGATGCAGGCTAGTATGGATGTTTCTATGAACGAAAAATTAAAGAAGCAGAAGAAAAAAGACAAAGAGAAGCGAAAATTAAGAGATAAAGAAAATTTTGAATCCAAAAAGATACTAGAAGAATCGATTCTACAGCTCCGTAAAGATCATAGTCAACTTCATAAAGATTTTAGTCAACTTCATAAAGATTTTAGTCAACAGCAAAATCAATATCAGCGATTAGAAACAAATTTTAATAAGTTAGAAAATCAAAATAAACAAATTCTCAATGACAATACTGAGTTGAAAAATCGAAATGAAAAATTAGAGAGCCTAAAGCAATATTTAGAAAGCGAAAATCTGAAGCTAAGTAAAGATAACATTGAATTAAAAGAAAAAGTTGCTTCTGATGCTAACACAATAAGCAATTTGAATCTGGAGATTGTTGATAAAGATACTAAAATAGGTAATTTGAATAACGAAGTTGATAATCTAAGCCAACAGAACACAGCTCTAAGCCAACAGACTAGAACTGATGCTAACACAATAAGCAATTTGAACCTGGAGATTGTTGATAAAGATACCAGAATAGGTAATTTGAATAACGAAGTTGATAATCTAAGCCAACAGAATACAGCTCTAAATCAACAGAACACAGCTCTAAGCCAACAGACTAGAACTGATGCTAACACAATAAGCAATTTGAATCTGGAGATTGTTGATAAAGATACTAAAATAGGTAATTTGAATAACGAAGTTGATAATCTAAGCCAACAGAATACAGCTCTAAATCAACAGAATACAGCTCTAAATCAACAGAATACAGCTCTAAATCAACAGAACACAGCTCTAAGCCAACAGACTAGAACTGATGCTAACACAATAAGCAATTTGAACCTGGAGATTGTTGATAAAGATACCAGAATAGGTAATTTGAATAACGAAGTTGATAATCTAAGCCAACAGAACACAGCTCTAAGCCAACGGAATACAGCTCTAAGCCAGCAGACTAGAACCGATGCGAGCACAATATATAATTTAACTTCGCAAGCTCTAACAGATGCTAGGACTATGCTTGATTTTAATAATCAAATAATTGCTTTAGAGCAACAAAAATTAGAACATACTGCGACAATCAATAATTTAACTACGCAGAATGCAAATTTAAACCGTCGACTAATTTCTGAAACTAACCGAGCAGACGTTTTAAACCGAAGAGTAGAAAATAGAGATGAAAGAATAGAAAATCTTACATCTGCTAATCAGGCTCTAATAGAACGCAACCGAAATACGAATCTTCTATTGAATATCGCTCTTGAAACGCAAGATTTAAATGTAGACCAAATACTACAAAGTTTTGGCCTTCAACAAGATGCATATATCAATCTTTCTCACAAAGACAAATTAGACAAAATTATAGATGCCTACAGCCTAAGAATTAATCAGGCTTTGAAAGAAAATGGTATTCCTTTTGATCAGTATCAGAACTTAACAAACGAGCAAAAAGTAGGTTTACTGACATCTAAAGTAAATTCAATGACGCAACCTTCATGGTTTTGGAGTTTATTCAATATTTTTGGACGAAGAAGATAAAAGATTAATTTTATTCTTTGCTAGAGTATATTGAAATGGCTTTGTTGAATAAATCAATTTAAAATTGTGGATATGAGTGAAAAAATTACAGATTATCAATAACTTAAGTTGATTTATTTAACACAGAGCCATAAATTTAATGATAAAATTTTTATATAGTTTTCAAATGGAGTCTATTAATGCGTAACAACTGTGCTATAGAAGCTAAGCGCTTTTATAATTCTGACTATACACAAATGAGTTATGAAGACTTCATGAAAAAATATCGAGATTCTGATGATAGGTCTTGTATTGATGCAAGGCGGTTTACAGAATTAGCTGTTCTCATTATCTCTTCTTTTTCTAAATCTTTTTCACAATTAAATGTAGCAATTCCTGCATTATGTGAATCAATAGCCTCTTCTAAAAGATATCGTAAATTTAAAAAAATGAATTCAGCTCATATAAAAGAGATGAAAAGAAAAGAAATCAAAAAGCGGCAAGCAATAAATGACGTGGTTTCTTGTAGTACTACAGCAACTGAATTAAGTGAATTTATAGAGCAGCCGCAAATTTCTTTTAAACAGGAAACTTCTTTTGACATCGCTAGCATAATAAAGCAGTTGCAAGCTAGTATGGATGTTTCTATGAACGAAAAATTAAAGAAACAGAAGAAAAAAGACAAAGAGAAGCAAAAATTAATAGATAAAGAAAATTTTGAATCCAAAAAGATACTAGAAGAATCGATTCTACAGCTCCATAAAGATCTTAGTCAACAGCAAAATCAATATCAGCGATTAGAAAAGGCAGAAACCGAGCGTCGTAGAGAGATGGATGAATTAAAAAGCGTGCAAGCCTATATTCGTATAGAGCAAACTGAGCGTCGTAGAGAGATGGGTGAATTAGAAAACGCACAAGCCGAGCGTCGTAGAGAGATGAATGAATTAGAAAACGCACAAGCAAAAAATAGCATAGGCATTAGGCAATTAGAAACAAACGTTCATGAATTAGAAACAAACATTGTTCAATTAGAAACAAACGTGCATAAATTAAAAAGCGCACAGAATGAATTAGAAAACGCACAAGCAAAGAATAGCATAGGCATTAGGCAATTAGAAACAAACGTCCATGAATTAGAAACAAACATTGTTCAATTAGAAACAAACGTGCATAAATTAAAAAGCGCACAGAATGAATTAGAAAACGCACAGAATGAATTAGAAAACGCACAAGCAAAGAATAGCATAGGCATTAGGCAATTAGAAACAAACGTCCATGAATTAGAAACAAACATTGTTCAATTAGACACAAACGTGCATAAATTAAAAAGCGCACAGAATGAATTAGAAAACGCACAGAATGAATTAAAAAGCGCACAGAATGAATTAAAAAGCGCACAGAATGAATTAGAAAACGCGCAAGCAAAAAATAGCATAGGCATTACGCGATTAGAAACAAACGTCCATGAATTAGAAACAAACATTGTTAAATTAGAAACAAACGTGCATAAATTAAAAAGCGCACAGAATGAATTAAAAAGCGCACAGGATGAATTAGAAAACGCGCAAGCAAAAAATAGCATAGGCATTAGGCAATTAGAAAAAGCACAAGCCGAGCGTACCATAGCGATTAGGGAATTACAAACAAACATCAGTAGATTAGCAAACTTACAAGCCCAGAATCCTATAGAAATGAATCAATTAGAAGCAGATATCAGGCCTATAGAAGAGCAAATTTTTGTAGAACTAGAAGAAAATATTGGAGTAGTTGAAAGAGCAAAAAGAGCTCTTCTGCTTAAAGTAGAAGAAAGTGATGACACAGAGCAGGAACAAGTAAACGAAGAAGTGATTGTAACAGACATTCAAGTAGAAAACCTTGAAGTAAAACAAGAAATTTCTGTTAGACAAGAACCTTTTGTATCTGAGCCACATTATCCTTTACAAGCGCCAATACAAACCAAAGAATCAATATCTATTCTCCATTATCTATTCAAAATCTTTTCTCGATTTCCCTTGGAAAGTATGAATAACTTATTCAACAGGTTAATTAATTTAAAAAAATAGAGATATGGCAAGAGAGTGGCTAGTTGCGATTGTCCCGAGTCGCTTATAAAATCAAAAACCGCTAGCCTGAAAGATCGCGTTGCTCTCGAAAAAATCTTCAAAGGGTATCTAGGTGATCATGTTACTTTTTAAAGCAACTGCTAGATACCCTCTCAGACTAACGGATAGTACTAAGCTGGCACGTCCTGTCCAACGATGTCAGGATCTGATGAAACACCAGTCCGCTGGACTAATGGTGGGATAACAATTTCCTGATCAAAAAGCTTACCTATTGCTTTCTACATTAATAACTTTCGCATTTTCATCGAATTTACCCTCGTGTTTGTAATTGGCAGAGATATTGTCAAAAGTTGTGTATGAGCGTTCCTCAATTTGTTTTGATTTTTACGCTATTTGCTCTTGATCTTTGACTTCTTCTCCGTCCTTAAATGGCACCCCTTTGATGACTTTGCTAATTAATTCATGACCTTTTAATCGTTTCCAATGCTTCTCTGCTGAGATTGCTAGTTTATAGACCATTGTAAGAGTTGCTAGTCTTGATCCACATCCTTTCGTTTGCCTAGTTCGATGCCGAATCGTCGCAAATGTCGACTCAATTGGGTTCGTTGTTCTGATATGTTGCCAATGCATGGCTGGAAAATCATAAAAAGTCATGAGCTCTTGCTTATCTTTTAATAAACACTCGCAAGCTTTCGGATATTTTGCCTCATAAACCTTGATAAAAACATCAAATGCTCTTAAGCCTTCTTGTTTGGTTGGGGCCATATAAATATCATGAACCAGCTTTTTAGCGTGTGTTTGCACTCGCTTAGGCATCTTATCTAAAACATTGGCTGTTTTGTGCACCCAACATCTTTGCTCGCTTGTTTCTGTGAATTCTTCTTCTAGAGCTGCCCAAAATCCTAACGCTCCATCTCCTATCGCTAGCTTAGGAGGAGTACTTAACCCTCTTATCTTCAAATCCTGCAACACTTCTTTCCAGGACAGCTTGCTCTCTCTTACCCCATCATGAATGGCAACAAGCTCTTTTTTACCATTATCTAACGCCCCAATGATCACAAGAAGGCAAGGACGATCTTCGCTTAAGCGAATGTTAAAATAAATGCCATCTACCCAAAAATAGACATACTGCTTCTCTCTTAAATCTCTTCCTTGCCATTCCTTAAAGTCTTTTTCCCAGCCTTCCTTTAATCTAACAATATTAGTTGGCGACAGCCCTTTAGCATTTTCTCCAAGGATAGCTTCTAATGCTTCCCCAAAATCACCTGTTGAGATTCCTTTAAGGTAAAGTGCTGGAATCAAAGCATCTAAGCTTGATGTTCTCCTTAGATAAGGCGGCAAAATCTGACTGCTGAACTTCTGATCTTTTCTTTTATCTCGAACTCTTGGTTGTTTAACTAAGACTTCGCCAATGCCCGTTTGAATAAAGCGCTCTGGTAGATAACCGTTACGGGTAACAACTCTTCTATTCTCTTCTGTCTTAAGTCCTTTAAATTGTTCGATATAATCTTGAATTTCATTTTCAATCGCCTGCTCTAGAAGCTTTCTAGCTCCTTCTCTTAGCACTTCCTCTAAAGAATTTTTAAATTCAATTGATGGTCGATTTTTATCTTCTAAAATGAGATTCTCTTTCATGAGCGTTCCTCTTTTGAAATTTTTGATTGGTACTCAAAACTTCATTGAGGTTACGCTCATCTTATCTCCAAATCCACAACTTTTGATAATATCTCCTTCAACCCCATCTAAACTCATGAAATGCTTTTCAATTGCTTGGTTTAAATGATGCTCATCTATTTCAATTCCATGTCTAGAAGTATAATTAACCATATCATCTTTCAATTCTGAAACATCGTTGCGTATCTGTGCCAGGTTTTGCGCATTGTTAGCTGTATCTTGTTCAACTAATTCACTAATGTGATCATGGGAGATTTCTTTTTCTTGAACATTGTCTTGATCCTGACTAGCTATTTCGTTATTCGTCTCTGATTCTTCATTAGCAGCAAAGACATCGTTCCATAAATCATCTATAGTATCATCAATTGGATCGCCATTAATTCCAACTTCGTCTAGCTTACCTTCTTTGTAAACGTGTTCTTTACCGGGTTTGATTGTATCATCAACTTGCGAAGGAATTTCTGTTAACGAGAGAAAAAAAGATCCTGGGTGATGAAGAAGGTTGGCAATATTGTCTTTTGTAAAGCTGGCTTTTTGATTAAGAGAACCTAAAAGATTGGATGTGGATGAGTGACCTGAAGAATCATCTGGTAGACGGAAGCTATTCGAACCAATATTATTAATATTCATAAACAAACTCCTCCTCACCATTAGAAATCTAAGCGAAGTTTTTTATGCTATAAGAGGTGTTTACAAAATATGATCAAGTTTATTTACTGCTATAAAAATGGTCTCTTTTAATCGGAGAGCACTTTAATGATTATAGCATTTTTGACTTTTATTCGTAAAAAAAGCAAAGCATTTATTTTAATTAATTTTCTTGACAAATAAGATCTAGGCTGGAAAACTTCTTAATCAAGAATAGGTTAAGAGTTTATATTTAAAAAACATCTAGCTTTCACTAATTAACAAGGAAATTGTTATGTTATCTTCAACTGTTGGTAGTTATGGCAGAACTCAAGTAGTAGTTCCTGAGGATGAACTTAATGAACTTAAAACTAAAATGAAAGGAACTTTGCGTTCTTACCTGATTCACAAGAAGGAACTCGAAACAAATTTACAGAAACTATCGCTTCATACACAACAGAAAGAACAAGCTGAAGCAGAACTCAAACTGGCTAAAGAAAGAGCTCTTGCTAGCCAAGAAAAAGCAAAGATTAGTAAAGCAAATTTAGACACAAAAACGTCTGTATTGATTACAGGTCTTTTTGCTGCCACATTTGGTAAAAAAATAGATCCAAGTAAAGCTAGTGAAATGGTATCTCAATATTGTTTAGATGAGGCTTTTACTATAGAAATAGAAAAAAAAGCTTGCCATGTTATTTCTACATCACCCTTCGTTCAATATTTAAAAGCAAATTCAGATGTTAAAACCTGTGATTTCCGACGTTTTGCGACAATTACAGATGTTAAAACTTTAGCTGACTACCTACAAAGTTCTTCTTCATCGGTCACATCAGTCATTATCAAACAAAGTATTTCTGCAAACGATAAAGACATTTTAGACAAAGCTGCTTCTATTAAAAAAACTATGAAAGTTCAATACGCTTAAGTTTTATCAATCATTCATGTCGATCAACAGATAAACTAGTTGATCGATATTCGTCTCTTGATAAATCAAATAAAAATTTAAATCCTAGCCGAGTATGTCAATTTTTCTGTGTAAATCGTTTAGCTATTAGCTATACCCAGCCTATCCCCATAAGCAAGCGCTAAATGAGAAATAGCCGTTTCACATTCCCTATTCGGCATAGTCCCTTTCTTAGAGATATCTCTGGCAGCTAAAAAAAGCATTTTAAATAAAGCTTCATCAGAGGGAAAAACAGCCTTATTTTTAGTGACCTTTCTAAATTGCCTATGAAGGGATTCTAGAGCATTAGTGGTATAAATAATACGACGAATTTGATTAGAAAATTCAAAAAACGTTTTCAGATTTTCCCAATGAAATACCCATGGCTTGACTGCTAAAGGATAGCTGGCGTCCCATTTTTGCTGCAATCGCTCAAGATTGTGTTCAGCTAAATCCAAAGTAGTGGCTCCGTAGATAGCTTTTAGGTCGTTCATGAATTCTTTTACATGCTTTGTTGGAATATATTTGATAGAATTACTAATCATATGAATCACACAAAGCTGAATTTTCACCTCTAGAAAAAGAGCTCTTATTGCATCTGGAATAGCTTTTAAGCCATCTATGCAAGCAATTAGGATATCTTTTACTCCAAGGCTTTGCAACTCAGTGCACACCTTAAGCCAAAATTTAGCTCCTTCTGATTCTCCTATCCAAAGTCCTAAAATATGCTTTTTCCTTCTATGTCTATTCCTAAACAGGTATAAGCCGACTTTGAGACAACCTTACTTCCATCTTTAATCTTATTTGACCCATTCTTATAAACCTTTGTAAACGTCTTTCCTTGCATCGACATCAACAATTAGTATATAATGCGATATTTACCACATCTAACACGATACGAATCTTCTACTCCCTTTAGTTTTTTCACCTCGTGAGGACGAGGATCTTTTGATAGAGATTTAATCTTAATTACTATTGAATCCTGATCACGTTTAGGAATTTTTGCCATTATTTTTTCAAGATCGCAATCGTAATTAATCTTGTACATCTACATCATCCCAACCTAAACGTTTCATCATCTCTTCATGAGAGATAGTTTTAGAGCCATTTTTAACAAAACGTTCGTGCGCTGCTTTCGCATCTCTACAATCTTGTTCGTATTCTAAAGCTTCTAATTTTTCACGTATTGCAATTGTAGCAAGCTCTGTTACGCTCATTCCTTGGTCTATTGCACATTTTTTAAGGCAAATATGAATATTAGAAGGAAGATTAAAATTAATTCTGCTTGTTTTTTCCATATTAACCCCCCTTGGTTACTTTTATCATAACATATATATATTTACGTAAATACATATTTAGTATAACCTTTTGGTAAATACTTAGATTCTTCTGGAACATAGTATTCACATAGACATTTATACGTCTCTAAGTCAGGAATTTTATCATTTGCCCATAGCCAATGACGTGCATAATCGTCAAAATCCAGCTCGTAGCCGACACAATATTCTCTTCCTTTGATCTTTTTAAGTAATGTTTTAGTGTTTTTTAAACTTTCAATTGATTCTCGCGCAGGCCAGTAATGAGCAAGAATAATACGATGAAGATATACCATTGCTTTTTGATAAAGATGTTTCGCCTTACTTAATTCCTCATAACCTATTTGCTTAAGTTTTTCTCTTTCTTTGTACTCCATATTATCAGACCCGATCTGAATGCTTTTCGAATAATTTGCTTATTGAGGGATTTGAACCCCCAACCTTCAGTTTACAAAACTGCTGCTCTACCATTGAGCTAAACAAGCACCGGGCTTAGAGAGAATCGAAATCTAGTATCTTCTTAGACAGAGAAGTATCTTAGCCACTAGACGATAAACCCTTAGTCAATTCTTCCATTTTTTGCCAAAGTCTTGGATATCTCATTTTGATCGTACAAAACTTTCCCGCATAACGTTCTGCAATCTTAGAAATCAAATAAACCGTACGAATTATACGCACGTTTTGAGTATTTTCTTTTCCTACTTCGTTTGTAACCGGCTGTGTTGAAAAAATTACTCTGAAGAGTTGAGAGAAATGCTGAAAAAAAAGAAACTCCTTGTTCCTCGGCCAAGAGAAAACAAAAGAGTTTCGGATGCGCGAACGCAATTGGTCTTATTATAACAAACAGCTGGTTCAAAGGGGAAGCTTAACTTTTCTAATCGATCCAAAATATTCAAATCCTTAAATGCTCCAGCTAAAAAGAAGCGAAAAGGAAGGCCTATTGAATTCTCTCATTCCTTAATTTTGCTGCTTATTATGGTCTAGATTCACTATAGATTGAGGGTTGGCCGGGATTCTGAGGAAAGGCTTTGGCTTGCCTGTACCTTCTCGAATCATAGCTCCGACTTAAGCTCTGATTTGGCCATTTTCCTCAGATCCCGGCCAACCCTCTGATAAAACAAAAATTACAATCTATCAATAGAGCTAGATAAGTTACGTAAATAATGCACATTAATTCCTATGGTGAACATGTTTATATTATCAGACGTTTGTGGCGCATTGAGATTGCTTTTAAACTTCACTTCTCTTAAGGAAGTACTCTAATTTACTTTCTCATGTTGTTATACTGTTGCGTTAGATCCCTGACGTGTTTCTCTAATTTAGACCAGTATCCCCGATTGAGTTCTGGGCATTGGGGACACATATTAGTCATGAAGAATGTGTGACACAGAGCTCTTTCACTTGATCTATGATCCGCAGCGGGTGCCATATGGCCACGATCAAATCCACAGCCTCTATAATCGACCAAAGTTGCTCTGAGATGAGGTGGAATATTATCATCTTCTTTGAAATTAGCATGAGAGCGATTTGCGTTTCCTTGAATACTATCTGTTGTAAGATGTTCGTATACCCATTGTGGGTTGCGGCGACTGGCATCGTAAGCCAAAGCATAGCCCGATCTGTCGATACGAAAAAATGATCTAGGTTGATTCATTGCAGGTTGGTATCCAGTTTCACCATTTGGCTGAAAATGAGGAGCTGAGGTTGTTTCAACTTCTATCTTTTTGATAACGGTATCGGTATATGCACTAAAAGTTTGAATATGTTGACTTATGACACCTAAAACGAAGCCACAGCCAATCAAAGGAATCCATGATGCTTTAAAAGATAAGCCTAGATTTTTCGATATCACGAATTTTCCCTTCAATTTTTTTTGAAATTGCATTTTTGTATTTTGAACCTATTTATTGATTAATATTTATTCATTGCAAACCTTCATTCACAATGATACTAGTAATTAAAAATTGACTTATTATTTATTTTTGATAAAATATTGAAGTATTTTATAAATAAGGATGTTCTAAATGAATAATGTCTCTACAACTGTTACAATTCATACTCTTCCATACGAAGTTCTAGAGTCTATATTATCTTATACGAACTATCCCTCTGCAATTTCACTCGTTTGTAAAGAGTGGTACGAGATTTCTCAAAATCCTCAAACAGCCCTTGCTCTTTTGAAAGATCGTAAAATTCGATTGGGGATCGAAGAGGTTTTTGAGAAGAGTAAGTATACAGATAATAAAGATAGAGTCACTGAGATACAAACACTTTTTCTGACTAGGCTCCGCCTGACTTTGAACGAATCCTTAATTACAGACGAGCAATTTAATCTTTTCAAATCATTACCCCCTTCTACCGGCACATTTTTGCATTTTAATGAATTGGAGCAAGATTTAAACTTGTTGAAATTGTTTGCTGTACTTGAAAAGCAAGTAAAGGATTCACTGATAAAACCTCAAAATTCCGCTGAAGAAAAAGGATCTGTTCATCAGCAAGCTAATCATATTCGTGAGATTTTAAAACAAAATCCAGCCGCTTTGAAAACAATTACTGAAATTGATTTATCTCAGACTGGGATGACAGTTGTACCTGAAGAACTTAATTTATTGACAGAGGTGACTTCTGTTTCTTTGGACAATAATAACATTCACATGCTACCAACCAATTTCGGATCAGCTTGGGCTAAGTTGACGAGTTTACATCTGGGATTCAATCGAATTGAGCGCCTCCCTGCAAACTTCGGCCAAGAGTGGGTAGAATTAAAATCGTTGAATCTATCACATAATGCTCTAACTTCTCTTCCAGATCAATTTGGTATGACTTGGTCAAAGATCTTTAAAATTGGACTAGAAAAAAATAAGATAGCAAGCATCCCTTCCAAGTTTGGCGCGGCATGGAATAATGTTAATGTCATCAATCTATCCAGTAATCTTTTGGACCACTTGCCGGAAAAATTTGGAGCAAATTGGATAAAGCTTCAATGCTTTGAAGTTCACAAGAATCATTCAGTAATCGATGTTGCACAATTAAAGAAACAGTGGCCAAGGATTATCATTTGCAAATAAGTGTTATCCTCCTTGAATCAACCGGCGGCATTGACTTTTCAAATCCTTGAAAAAAACAGAATCAGAAGCGACTAAGCAGATGGTTCCGTGTTCTGTCTCAACAGAGTTTAGCGATTCTAAGATACTTAAGCATTCTTCAGGTTTAAGATGACCTTGATTGATTTGCTCGCGAAGCGTATTTTGGAGCGTCTTCATATCCCCTTCATTCATTTTACCTTGAGTATTTTGGGAATTCTTATTGAATTGGCATGTAATTGACAATCCGTTCATTAAAGGAATTGTAATGGTCCCGGCTGTTTTGGAAGGGCGTCCGCCATATCCCATTGCTTGTGAGACTACGCCGAAAGTATAACCTCCCCAACCAGTAGAGGTAGTATTATAAGTGACTTTTATTTCACTTAAATTTGACGTCTTTTTGACTACACCAATTTCTTCATTTGTGAAATGATTTTGAGCAAATTTGTAAATTCTTCTGCTATAGTGAGTAATTGCAGCTACTGCAAATCCAGTAGGAACGCTAAGGACTCCCGCTCCCAATGGAATGGCTAGGGTAGCAGCGCTAGTACCAACAAAGATAGAGGTATTTCGGTAGCCCTAAATATGTAGTGATTTCAAATTTTTGTTATAATCACAGATAAACATTTTTATCGCACCTATGTGGTTCTCAAGTTTCTTTGAAAATGACAAAGCTTTTCTGACTAATCTTGAACATCTCTGTCTGAGCGTGCAATTAAATCTTTCAATGTAACTTGTCTTCCCAGATTCTTTGCCGACAGCACTATGTTGCGACCATGGGATAACTTCATAGTAAACCGAGAACTTATCTGTGTAAAAGTGGGCTTTTTTTTTAATTCTTCGGGCAGCTTTGCCATTAGAGCCTCTCCCGCAGCCTTATTCCGCTTACCGACATGGAATGCCAAAATCTGCCGAGTTGAAGAATGCATAACAAGCCATAACCATTGATCATTACTTTTGCTTCCCACAAAACTCCACATCTCATCTCCTTTAGCCGAGGTCACTTCAAAGTTAATAGGGTTGCCATTGCCATCTGTCAGTAGATGAGTTGTAACGCCTTTTCCTTTATAACCATAATCAATCAGCTGACCTCCTCCTTTTCCTGCTGAAAAAAAAACCATCTGCAGCCAGTCTTTCAAAATTGAGGAGACCTTCAAGCTCAGCCTGCTCTCTAACTGCTGTCAACATCTTTTCTAGTGTCCCATTTGCCTGCCAAATTCCTAACCATCTATGAGTTGCTGATCTTGAAGCCCACTGATCTCCTTTTGGCAAATCGCACCACCTAGCTCCATTAATCAAAATCCATAGAAGGCTATTGCATACCTCTCTCCAGGGAGTATGAGGCTTACCTTTTCCTCTCTTTTCAGCTTCTCCGGGCAAAAATATTTCTAATACTTGCCATTGATCATCACTCAATCCTTCAAATCGGTTTTCTTTCATATCTTCCTCTAATTTTCAACGAAAATAAGAGAAAGATAACCGATTCCTTAAAAAATTGCATTATCGGGATAGGTTCCTGAGATAGTTTCATAGGTTCTTTTTTAATTTACAAAGAATTTGTTTTGAATTAGAATTGATTGAATTAATTAACTATTGATTTAACAGCGAGGTAATTTTGCAGCAAACTTGTCATAATGCGATATGGAATTCGAATGTATTATCTGATTGGTACGCTAATGAAATTAACGAATATGCACAGACAGACAATCCTTGCTTTAACCTATTCAAGGCAAGAGTGTTAGCTGCTACGATGCCTGCTTTTTTAGCCTTACAGCTTTCATTTGAATTATTGCTGGTTAGCATTCCAAGAGCCTTCTGTGAATGCGTAGTCGTTTTATCTAAAGCTGTTGTACAATTAGCCAGTTTTCCAGAAACGTCCCTGAAGGAGAATTCTTCATTAATTGGAATCGAACCCGAAGAAGCTGTTTCTGTCAATTACACAGCTGGATTCGATGAGACTCTTCCCCCCGAACGATTGATTCAAAGATTGACTCAAAATAATGCATTGCTTGAGAGTATCCGAACTCACAGGTTTGACAATCAAGCTAGTTGGAAGACGATAACTGATCGAACGTGGGAAACAAATGAAAATTGCACCAGACTAAAACGCTTAATCTACGAAGACACAAACAGATTTTATCTAGAGCTGGGCAGTCCAGAGTTAGGCAGCCATTTTTTCTATGAGTGTTTAACTTATCCTTGGGGAAAGGCTTATTTAGAATTCTTAATTAGAGAAACTCCTAAGCACTTTTTAGATAAGCTCGTAAAAAGAAATGCGTATGCCGAATTGGGAACTATTCTACCTAATGACCAGGCAAATCTTCATGATCTTTTTTTGGGAAATGCGCAAGACCCTAGATATCAACATCTCTCAGAAGATTCATTATTAGATTCAATCATTAAACAGTCTCCTAATCCCGAACAAAGCGCTAATCTGCTTCGTTTATTTGAAGAATGCATTCCCGATCTATGGATGCGGCTTGTTTTTCGCCATGGATATCAGCTTCCTATTCCGATTGCAGAGATTCAACCAAACGTAGAAATGAGCCTTGAAAAGAGGCTTGAGCATGCGATCATCATGAAATCAGTGGATCTATTAAAAGAGCTTTGCCAACAAATGAATGATGCTTCTTTCAAACTGGCGATGAAAAGGCTGCGCAATAGATATCCAGCTTTTAATGCAGAAATACTGGAGCTTGAGCAACAAGTATCTCCTCGCTTTGGACTAGGTTTTTTTGATGGTTTTGTGGATATTGATTTGGTTTTTCAAGCTTGAGGATTTTGGGTGCGTGAATCACATAGCGCACCTAAAAATCAAATATCTAAGCCTTACAACCTTTAGGTCAATGCTGAAAGAACAGTGGCTTTTTTAGTAAACCTGGCGGGTGATACACTGCATAGAAGCGCTGGAAACGATTAAGAGGTCATAAAATCATGATTTGGTTAGATAAATTAATTTGCCGATAGGTTCATAATTACATCTTTAGGACTACCAACAATTTGCTAATTAAATTTAACAAAAAGGTTTAAAAATGTCTCTGATAGTAGATCAAATAATTGGATATAGTTATAGTTGTCAAAATGTTAATAAAACAAAAAAAGATTTTATTAATATACTCCCAGATCATATTTTCTCAGAAATTTTTTCTCACTTAAATATCGCTACACTTGGAGTCATTTGTTGTGTTAGCAAAAAATGGAAACAATTAGTAAGTGAACCTATTGTATGGAAGATGGCTATTTATAGAGAAATTGCTTTCGGAAATGATAAATGGGCTAAATATTTTGGGGAAGATGTTGTAAAAGACGAAGATAACAGAGAAGAGCTTTTTTCTTTACCCGCAGATGATTTCATTACGGATTGCAAAAAATTCAAAGCCATATTTCCTGAAACAAATGTCAAAGATACTCTTATGCTTGTAAGGCTTCCTAAAACTTTGAATGGTGGGCTTACCTTAAAAAGCTTGGGTCTGCTTGCAAGGACAAAACGCTTCGTTAGAGTGACTGATACAGGTTACAGATTTTTTTATGGTGCTCAACGTGATGATTACAAATATCGGTCAATCGATAAATCTCAATGGGTGTTAATGACAAAAAATATCATTCCAGAAAGCGTAAATAAAAGTTATGTTGAGCAACAAAAAGTTGTCGCTGATTTAGCTCAAAAATCTCTAATCAATTATGAAGTTCCTGGGACACTAGAAGCGGTAACTTGTATTTATTCAGAACTTTTTAAGTCAAACACACGCTTATTTCACTGTAATACAAAGATTTATATGCGCTGTAATGATATTGATGAAACATATCGTGAGCAAGAAGTTATTGGGGGCTTCGGCATAGATGGCATCCGCATCACTAAGGCAAGCAATGACCACCCCAGGCTTGGCGTTGCGGCCATGCGGAAGTTCTAAAGTCACTGGTTCTTGATTTAACGATTTTGGAAGTAAAAAACCAAGGCAATTCAATCTGATTAAATTTTATTTTTAACATGTATATTTTTACTCAGATTGACTTCTTAACCCATAAGCATTTTTTGTAGCTAGAGATAACGCATGTTTTCGCTCAGCAGGCATTAGAAACGATTAAAAGGTCATGAATTAATGAGCAAAGTCATCAAAGGAGTGCCATTTAAGGACGGAGAAGAAGTCAAAGATCAAGAGCAAATAGCGTAAAAATCAAAACAAATTGAGGAACGCTCATGCACAACTTTTGATAAAATCTCTATTGTCAGAAGAGAATAAATTGTGTATGCTTTTAGTTTTTGAATATACTTTGGTAGTCCTAAACATGTAATGCTGAGAAAAGATTTCGTTTGACTTTTTGATGTCGTTTGGGTTTTCGTCTTTGGTTTATAACCCAGGAAAACAATGCTTCTAGAATGTCCAGCTTGCTCTTCAACATCGACCGGTTGGAAAAGAATCAGGTAAAACAAGCTACATTGAAAGATTTAATAATACCCTCAGACAAAGATGCTCTCGACTGGTGAGAAAGACTCTTTCTTTTTCGAAAAAACTAGCAAACCATATAGGTATGCTAAAATATTTTATTTGTGACTACAATCAAAGGCGAGCATTACATCTTTAGGACTACCGTTTTCCAAGAACCAAATTCTTTTGGTAAGTCTCTCCAAGGAACCCCTGTGCGCAAAGCCCAAAAAATTCCCTCAACCGTTAACCGTATATTCTTCGGTGGTCTTCCCTGTTTTCCAGGTCCACCAGGAAGCAAAGGAAGGATTTTTTCCCAATCCTTGTCCTTTATCATCATTCTTGTCATCCTAATCACCATTCTTTTTCAAATAGTGATAACTGATTTGATGTTTTAGGGACAGCCCCTAGTGCTCTTGACTAAGTTTAATTAATTTTTCCCAATCGTCAGGTTGGGGAACCTTCTGCAATTTTATTTGTCTTTTCGACGCCACATCTTTGACATCGATGGATGATCTGCCATCCCTTTTTGCCATTGTAGTTCAATCGACAAGCTACCATTACGCCATTGCACGTGCTATTTCTATCGCTAGGACTATTGTCTACGTGAATAGACCCCAAGCAAAATGGACAATGATTTCGATAACTCTCATTCTCCAATGCCCTCACATGTTGACTATAAATAACACAAATAAAAGGCGTGTTTTCTTCTTTTTTGCCCATTTCCTACCCTTCTTGAAGTTGTTTGAACAATCATCAAGAAAGTAGGGTTCCGTTTAGGTCTTGCTGTTTGGCTTATCGTTAAACAGCCATCGGGCTTGTCTAAACTAGTGACACATTCACCGCTGTTCCTTTAGGGTTCGCGATTACTTTCAGCTCCAGCTTCATTAAGGCTTTCATTTCATCCTTAAATCCGAACCTCTGCCAATTTTCTTTTTTGTATTAGCCACTGTAAGGCGGACTTGAAGCCACCTTCCGCTGATATGTGTAATTTTAGACTCACCGATCTTTGGCGTCGTCCCCTAGAAATGAGCCTTTAATCTCCATTTAATTTCGTTCATAAATCCTTGTTTTTACGAATATGGTTATTCTATTTTTTTAATTTGTAATATTCCTGGTGCACTCCAGAGCCATAATCAATCGATTTTTCTCTGATAAGTTCATCAGCCTTCAAAGCTTTTTGTAGAGTTTTGAAAGGAATGCCAGCCTTGAGAACCTTCGGAAATACTGTCACGATAAATTCATCTACAAAACCCTCATCATAGAACGCTTCAATCAATTCAGAGCCTCCTACCATCCAAAGGTTCTTTACCTTCTCTTCTTCGATCGCCTTCATAAAATCAGGAATACTTTCTGAAACAAATTTAACATCTGGACGTTGAGTTCCCCTGGGACAATGGGAGAAAATATAGGAGGTTTTTCCTGGATAAGGCCAATCGCCAAATCCTAGAATTTGATCGTATGTTTTTCGCCCAATTGCTATTGCATCTACGGAATCATAAAAGGCATGATAGCCATAATCTTCGCCGCCTGTTTCCTCCTCAGTCTGAGGCAACCAATCCACACTTCCCTTTTCATCGGCAATGTATCCGTCTTGGCTTGTTGCAATATAAACAATCACTTTTGTCATGTCAGATCCCATTCTCATTAACTTTTAAACTGTTTAAGACATCTACAAGGTTTCTTTTGTGTTTGTTGATGCAATCGAAGAAACGTCCATCCACCTGTTCAACAATTTTTAAGGCTTCTGCTGCTAAGGCTCTCCCCTTCTCCGTTAATGAGAGAGAAAAAGCTCTAGGATCAGAAATCCCTCTTTCTCTTTGTACTAACCCTTTTGTCTCAAGAGTGCGTATCACCTGCGATGTCATCATGACATCAGCCCCTACATGTTTACTTAATGCCGCTTGATTTACAGTTTCTTTGCGATCTTCTAAAAACCCAATGCCAGCGAGCAGAGCACATTGGACGTGAGTTAAATTCAATTCGGACAGGGCCTTTCTCTGGATTTTTTGCCATAAGTTAGTCACCTGCCAAAGTAGAAAACCTGGACTTTGATCGGGATAATCAAAACTTATATCAGCCTGTGCCATCTCTCTGATCCTTTTTAGAGTGTGAAACCACTTAGCTTACAATAATTACGATTATTATAAGCGAACATATTATAGAAATGCAAGTGCTTTTTCCTAGGGTAAAATATACAAAATCTACCCACTTGACTTATTTGGGTAGATTTTGTAGAATTAGGGTATGAGACATTCAAAATATGAAAAGCAATTAGAGCCGTTTCAGCATGTTCCTTTCTTTACAGCTGAGCAAGCTGTGGATCGAAACGTGCCAAGGCATGCGATCACTTATTTAGTCAAAAAAGGGACTTTGGAAAGAATTTACCCAGGGACATATCGCTTCAGTGAATATGAACCTGAAGTCGACTTTCAATGGGAGAATTTAGGCCTGATAGCAGCGGGTATGCCGGAAGGAGTCATCTGTTTGATTTCTGCTCTTTGCTATTATGAATTAACAGATCAGGTGATGAGAGAAATCTGGATTGCTATTCCTCATGAATCTTATGCTCCTAAAAGGCCAAATACAAAAATCATCAGAATGCGTAACATTTCCCTTGGAAAAACCGAAATTTCTGTTGGGGAATATAAGGTCAAAATTTTTGATCAGGAGCGTTGCGTGGTTGATGCCTTTCGCTACTTAAGCAAGGAGATTGCTATAAAGGCCATTCAAAGATATTTCCAAAGTACAAATTATAAGCCTGATCCCAAGAAACTAGGCGCATATGCAAAGGCATTACGTGTAAACATTACCCCTTATATTTTATCGTATACAACATGACATCAGATTTAGAAAAATCCTTTAAAGCCAAGCTACGCGCAATCGCAAAAGAAAAAAATCGCGATCCGGCAGATCTTTGGCAAACTCTGACGCTAGAACGTTTTCTCGTACGCCTGGCTAAATCAGAGTACCGCAAGCATTTTGTTTTGAAGGGAGGCATTCTCCTATCAAAGTATATAGAAATTGGAAGGGAAACAACCGATTTAGATTTTCTTGCAAAGAAAATAAGCAATGAAGTCAACGGTCTCAAGATCGTTTTTGAGAAAATCACAAGCATAGACATACAAGATGGCTTTCTATTTCAAGAAATTAAAATCAGCGAACTTACCCACCCACATATGGGATATCCAGGAGTGGAAGTATCGATGATAGCTCATTTTGGAAAAACAAGGTTTAAAGTCGCAATCGATATTGGCTTTGGTGATATTGTCGATTCTATTGAATACTCGATTCCTCTTACAAAATCCTCTAAAGGCAGTCTTTTCGAAGGGAATGTTACGCTCCCCTGCTATCCAAAAGAATTCATTTTTGCTGAGAAGTTGGAGACAGTTATCCATCGCGGCTCATTCAATAGTCGCATGAAGGACTTTCACGACCTTTACTCCATGATCTCCTCTCAGCCATCCCTTGGTAACATTGAAGAGATTATCCGTATGGTATTTGAGCATCGAGAAACAGAGCTTGCTTTGCCAATTACTTATGAGGCGGATGAATTGAACCGATTACAGAATTTTTGGAATGAATACTTGAGAAACTTACGTGCAGAAAATTTAGCACCACTTCCAGAAAATATCGCTGATGTCATTGCTAAAATCAATCATTGGTTGCAATTGAATACTAGATTATTGGTAGCCCTAAATATGTAGTGATTTCAAATTTTTGTTATAATCACAGATAAACATTTTTATCGCACCTATGTGGTTCTCAAGTTTCTTTGAAAATGACAAAGCTTTTCTGACTAATCTTGAACATCTCTGTCTGAGCGTGCAATTAAATCCTTCAATGTAACTTGTCTTCCCAGATTCTTTGCCGACAGCACTATGTTGCGACCATGGGATAACTTCATAATAAACCGAGAACTTATCTGTGTAAAAGTGGGCTTTTTTTTTAATTCTTCGGGCAGCTTTGCCATTAGAGCCTCTCCCGCAGCCTTATTCCGCTTACCCACATGGAATGCCAAAATCTGCCGAGTTGAAGAATGCATAACAAGCCATAACCATTGATCATTACTTTTGCTTCCGACAAAACTCCACATCTCATCTCCTTCAAGCACAGCTACTTCAAATTCATCATTTTCTGCAATGATGGTTGCATTTAAATCTTCAGGAAGAGACTGAAATGTTTTTTCCATAAACCCTAATAACCAAGGCATGCTTACATCAAAGATTCGACAAATACCTTCCAACGAAACTCGTTCTAGAAGAGATCTTCGAATCCGCTCTTTAATATCATCTGAGATAATCTTATTTTGAGGCTCTTCGACAAATTGTTTATGACAAGCAAGGCATTTGTATTTTTGTTTACCTGAATGAATTGAACCATTTTTACGAACTGTTTGTGATTGACATTGAGTGCAGCAAATCTTCATGAGCTTTCCAATTTTTTCATCAAAAATACTGGAAATTCTCATAATCTTAAACTTTTAAATCACTACATGTTTAGGGTTACCCAAAAAGGGGTAGTCCTAAAGATGTAATGCTCGCCTTTGATTGTATGAGTTTTATAATAGTTTAGTTTAATAAATAATATTAAGTAAAGCAAAGAAATATTATCAAAAGTTGTGGATTTCCGGGATAAGGTGGCTGTGTTGAATAAATCACCTTAAGTGATTGGAAATCAGTAAAACCTATAACAGATTATCAATGACTTAAGTTCATTTATTCAACACAGCCGCCGAAGCCATAAATGTTTTAGTAAGCCGATTTATTTCTCAGCTAATTAGCTTAGATTTTTTTAATCAGCTTACCTTCTCACAAACATGAATTATATAATCGATTAAATGACTGTGATATTCTAAATTTTAAATCTGGATCTTGGTCAAATTTAGATAAAAACATCTGTTTATCTAAATAAGGAAGCTCTTCTATAGTAGCTGAAATTGTTTGCGAATATATAATTTGTAATTGTGAGGCATCTTCTTTTTTTAAAATTACTTCATAATGATTATAATTGACAGTGTGAAGATATTTTTTTTGTACAAAACCTGCAATAACCATAGGATCATCACAATGCTGAAGAGGCGTTCGTTTAGCATATATGGGAGCTCTAGATCCCATAACTAGTGTTTTTATGAGATTAACATCAGATTTTTTTGGAAGAACTGTTAAAAAAATACCTTGACAGCTTGAATCGCATTCATATCCAGAGTCGGGACTACCATTTAAAAATGATTCGATATGTCGTCTACCTCCACCATGGTGCACCATGACTGGTTCATTTTCCTCATAGACATCTCCATTATATCCGTTCCAGCCGTTAATTTTTTTAAAATTTGATATAATTTGATCTGACGGAATTTCCTCTTTTTTTAAATCTTCAAAAGCGTTTTTTATCACGTGACAGAGATCTGAAGAGCTAAGTTTTTCATCTAAAATCACATAGCTTAAACCTTTTGCAGATAGATTCTGCCGTCTAAATTTGTCGCATCTTGAACCTGAAAATAAAGCATACGCCAAGTCTTTTGCTTTTTTCTTATCTTTTAGGCACTCATTTAATATTTTATCAAAAATTTCATCACATTTACCCGCGACAATATTTTCTAGAGATTCATTTTTTAATATAGCGAGATTATTAGGCAAGGTCTGATCATCGAATTCAGTTGCTATTTGATAACATGGATTTATTTGTGAATAGCTTTCTGTTAATCTAAACATTATTAACTCCTTCATTTTAATTGTTGTTTAACATTCTGGATTTTAATAAAAACACAATAATAATTAAAGCATTTTCATTTTGGTTGAATAGGGCTGTGTTGAATAATTAGGCTGTGTTGAATAAATGACTCTGAAGAGTTGAGAGAAATGCTGAAAAAAAAGAAACTCCTTGTCTCTCTGGCAAGAAAAAGCAAAGGAATTTCTGATGCGTGAACCCAATTGCTCATATATCTATTAACTACATCATGTGTCTGGTCTCTGATTCTGCAAGTGACATTGCCCCTTAAAAAAGGTCCAACAGAAAGTAGAAAATCATGCTATCCTTTAAAAAAAGGAAAACAGCATGAAGAAAAGATTCACAGAAGAACAAATCATTAAAATCCTAAAAGAAGTTGACTCTGGAGTGCCTCTCGCAGAAGTTTGTCGTAAACACGGATTCAGTACAGCTTCTTATTATAAGTGGAAAGCAAAGTTTGGTGGAATGGATGTTTCCGAAGCTCAACGTTTGAGAATCTTGGAAGCTGAAAATGCTAAACTTAAAAGACTTGTTGCCGATCAAGCTCTAGATATTATAGCTTTAAAGGATGTCCTATCAAAAAAGTGGTAAGCCCAGCTGCTAAGCGACTTTGTGCTAAATGCCTGATGGACAATTATCGCTTTAGTCAAAGACGTGCCTTTAAATTATTGGTATTACATCGATCAGTTGGGCGATACATGTCGAAGAGACAAGGAGATAAGCAAGAGAAAGCACTCATTAAGACGGTGGCTCTTGAAAGACCTCGATTTGGCTATCGACGCATTCACCTTGTATTGAAAAAAAGAGGCCTTGAGATTAACCATAAGAAGCTTTTTAGGCTTTATCGGGAAATGGGCTTAAAAGTTAGAAAGAGAGGAGCTCGAAGACGTGGGGTTGGTATAAGACTTGCGAGAATAAAAGCTTCACAAGTCAATGAAGTTTGGAGTCTTGATTTTATGTCAGATAGGCTTGCAAACGGGAAGAAAATCAGATTGCTCAATATTGTAGATGAATTTACGAGGGAAAGTTTAAAAATGGTTGTAGACACATCTCTTTCTGCATTAAGGGTAGTCAGGGAATTGGAAGAGTTAATTAAAAGCAGAGGATGTCCTAGACAAATTATAAGTGATAATGGGACAGAATTCACAAGCATGGCTGTTTTAAAATGGTCAGAAAGAGTAAGCATTGGATGGGATTATATAGAACCTGGTAAACCAATGCAAAATGGGCTGTGTTGAATAAATCACCTTAAGTGATTGGAAATCAGTAAAACCTATAACAGATTATCAATGACTTAAGTTCATTTATTCAACACAGCCTGCAAAATGGAAGGATAGAAAGTTTTAATGGGAGAGTGAGAGATGAATTTTTAAACCAGCACTGGTTTAGTAGTTTGCAAGAAGCTCAAAGTTTAGCAAAAGAATGGAGGGAAGACTATAATAATTGGCGCCCCCATAGTGCGCTGTATGGTCTTTCACCTGAAGAGTTTAGAAAGGCTTATGATCTAAAAACAATAAATGCATAGATAGTGCGATTTTCTATTGAAGAATGGACCTAATTAAGGGGCAATGTCAGAAACTGTAAACTATCAGCTAAAAAACATTTCCCAGATAGAACATACTCGTCATAGGAGTGGAGGAAACTTTCTTGTGAATATCTTGGGAGGATTGGCTGCATATAGTCATCAGCCGAAGAAGCCATCATTAAATTTGGTGGAAGGAAAAACATAGCTTCCGATAGCTGCCTAAAAAAAACCCAAAACTCAGGTTGTTAATTCACAGCACACAATTTCCAGGGTTTCTGCATCTATTCCAATGTGAAATTTTCTCCATGTTCTGCGTTTACTCTTTCCGTGCACCTTTACTTTCCATTCCCCTTCTCCGTGTACCTTAAGTCCTGTAGAATCAAAAATGATATGCCGCGCTTGCTTTCCCTTCGTCAATTGACCGACTCTTTTATGAAGCGACTTCGCTCGCCTCGAAATCTGTGAATAGCTTGGTATTGGAAGATCAAGACCGATTGCTGTAAAAAGCGATTGAGCAAATCCTTGCAAGCTCCTTAGAGAGCGTTTATACACTTCTCTAAGAATCAACAGCATCAGGATAGCTTCATCAGAATATGTTGCAGGCCGTCCTGCTCGACAAGTATGATAGGAAGAAAACCAGTTTTTGATGGCTTTTTCATCCACCCAAACAGTTATGCTTCCCCTTTGGATAAGGGCTTTGTTATACTCAGCCCAATTTCGAATGCGATAAGTCGGGGTAACCCTAAACATGTAGTGATTTAAAAGTTTAATATTATGAGAATTTCCAATATTTTTGATGAAAAAATTGGAAAGCTCATGAAGATTTGCTGCACTCAATGTCAATCACAAACAGTTCGTAAAAATGGTTCAATTCATTCAGGTAAACAAAAATACAAATGCCTTGCTTGTCATAAACAATTTGTCGAAGAGCCTCAAAATAAGATTATCTCAGATGATATTAAAGAGCGGATTCGAAGATCTCTTCTAGAACGAGTTTCGTTGGAAGGTATTTGTCGAATCTTTGATGTAAGCATGCCTTGGTTATTAGGGTTTATGGAAAAAACATTTCAGTCTCTTCCTGAAGATTTAAATGCAACCATCATTGCAGAAAATGATGAATTTGAAGTAGCTGTGCTTGAAGGAGATGAGATGTGGAGTTTTGTCGGAAGCAAAAGTAATGATCAATGGTTATGGCTTGTTATGCATTCTTCAACTCGGCAGATTTTGGCATTCCATGTGGGTAAGCGGAATAAGGCTGCGGGAGAGGCTCTAATAGCAAAGCTGCCCGAAGAATTAAAAAAAAAGCCCACTTTTACACAGATAAGTTCTCGGTTTACTATGAAGTTATCCCATGGTCGCAACATAGTGCTGTCGGCAAAGAATCTGGGAAGACAAGTTACATTGAAAGATTTAATTGCACGCTCAGACAGAGATGTTCAAGATTAGTCAGAAAAGCTTTGTCATTTTCAAAGAAACTTGAGAACCACATAGGTGCGATAAAAATGTTTATCTGTAATTATAACAAAAATTTGAAATCACTACATATTTAGGGCTACCCCTTTTTGCGCAATATCTTTCACGTCAAATTTGAAATAGTATGCGAATAAAACAAGCATGGAGTAGGCTGCTTCTCACTACAGAACACAGAGACTACCCATGCAAACTGGACCGACTTATCGCATTCGAAATTGGGCTGAGTATAACAAAGCCCTTATCCAAAGGGGAAGCATAACTGTTTGGGTGGATGAAAAAGCCATCAAAAACTGGTTTTCCTCCTATCATACTTGTCAAGCAGGACGGTCTGCAACATATTCTGATGAAGCTATCCTGATGCTGCTGATTCTTAGACAAGTGTATAAACGCTCTCTAAGGAGCTTACAAGGATTTGCCCAATCGCTTTTTACAGCAATGGGTCCAAGCTATTCACATATTTCGAGGCGAGCGAAGTCGCTTCATAAAAGAATCAGTCAATTGACGAAGGGAAAGCAAGCGCGGCATATCATTTTTCATTCTACAGGACTTAAGGTACACGGAGAAGGGGAATGGAAAGTAAAGTTGCACTGAAAGAGTAAACGCAGAACATGGAGAAAATTTCACATTGGAATAGATGCAGAAACCCTGGAAAGTATTAACAGGGAATGATCGAGGAGATGCTGAGATAGCAGAAAACATGTTGGTAGATTTGCCATGCAGGGTAAAATCTGTGAGGGGTGATGGGGCTTATGACGCCAGTAGATTTCGTAAGAAGGTCTATGACAAAGGAGGAACTTGCATTGTACCGCAGATGCTACGCAATCAAAATTTGATTTTTTAGTGCATGATAAAACAAAAATTACAATCTATCAATAGAGCAAGATAAGTTACGTAAATAATGCACATTAATTCCTATGTTGAACATGTATATATTATCAGACGTTAGTGGCGCACTGAGATTGCTTTTAAACTTCACTTCTCTTAAGGAAGTACTCTAATTTACTTTCTCTGTTAAATGATTAATTTAAATCATTTCCGAGTAAAATTTCTAACGCCAAAAGTTTGTCATTTCGTAATCAACAGGCAAATCTCCAAAGGCTATCTAGGATAAAAAATAGTCTTTATCTATTATATATCCTATTGAAGTTCGACTTTATCATGTTTTAAGAAGGAAATATAGATGGTAGAAATATTACCTGGAGAATGTTTTGAACGTATTTATGCAGCAGTGAATAAGGAGATTGATCGATTAACAATTCCAATCGACCGATTTGATCCAGATCCAAAAAGTGATCGAGAACTCATAACTAGAAGAAAGTGTGGAGATATCAAGCACGCTCTTGACCGCTTATTTCAGGCAACAGTTGCGAAATATCCGGACCTCATAATCGATAATAAAAAGAGACCTTTCTTACCGGATGAAATAGACAAAAAACAGGTGGCTATATGGAATCTTTCGACAATCGATGAGATGCTTGACGCTCAGTTTAGTATATGGGAGACTGAAATCGAACCGTGGACTTCAGGAGATATGGATTTTTCTGGGCGTGAAGCAGGGTATAGAAAGCAAATTTCTTTGCGTACTGCCTTAAACATTTCCCGTAATAACATATTTAATTATATGGGTGAGTCAACTTGGGGACCTCTGTGGGGGAAAACCAAAGCATTGGAATTGGTTGAAAAAGAATTAGGCATCTAAATTTATTTAATGCTAATTTTTCTATTTATTATGCATGTCAACATAATGTTTTTAAGCATTATGTTGACATGCATCTGGTATCTCATAGATTTTAAGATTGTCTATAATTAATTTGAATAAGGTCGATAAGATAATCAATTTTATAAGGCATCCCAATCCACTCGCTTCATCATTTCGTCATGAGAAATTGTTTCAACTTCACCTTTTTCGTATTTGTCCATTAGGATGTGATATTTTTCTATTTTTTCTGCTTCTTCTTGTCTAGCAAGTTCCATCAATTTGTCTTCCAGAGCTTGGGTCCCACGCACGCTTAATCCTAAACGGATAGCTTGGATTTTTAATTCTTGGTGTAAAGGTGTAGGAATATCAAAATTAATACGGCTTTTTTCTACATGTTTCATAAAAACCTTCTGTTACTTTTATAATACCAAGTGGTGGGTTTTATATAAATGAGTGAAGATTATCAGAAGATTTATAGGTAGATGATAAACCTTCAGAAAACTTTGACATTACCCCTTAATTAGGTCTATTTTTCAATAAAAAATCGCACTATCAATGCATTGATTGTTTTTAGATTGTAGGCCTTTCTAAACTCTTCAGGTGAAAGACCATATAGCGCACTATAGGGAGCGCCAATTATTATAGTCTTCCCTCCATTCTTTTGCTAAACTTTGAGCTTCTTGCAAACTATTCAAACTATTCTGATTTAAGAGTTTATAAATCAGTGGGAGTTTCTATCAAGATTATCAGATTCATAGGTTTAAGAAATCTTAACGTGCTTAATCTGAGCTGACCCCATTTGGTAAAAGTTGACAGACATTGATGGCAATTAAATGATTTTTTATCTTAATTATATTAAAGTATGTCTCATATCTTAGCATTTTAGAAGCTTCTTTTGAGACTATCTCAATTTTTTCCGATATTCAGAACCCAAATAAGCATGTGTCGAGACGCTGTGTTGAAAGTCATTGATAATTTGTAATATATTTTAATGATCTTCAATGACTTAAGGTCATTTATTCAACACAGCCCATTTTCTCCACATTCTTTTTTGTACAATTCGATGAGCGCTTCACAAACAATTTGTGAACGTGCGGTTCTTCTATCAATTCTATTCTTCCTTAAACGATGGATATAAAGCTCAGTCAAAGCATTCTCAGCTTCTTCGTTTAAGTACGTAGTAAATTTATTTTTTACATAGCTTTTCTTCTTTGAGCCTAAATTATCTTCTGACTGTTCTTCCATTGCTCACTCATACCTCTTTAATGTTTTGATGTATTACCTCTATATCTACATATCTATGTTAGTGTAAAAATTCATAAATGTATAGAAGTAAATATTGACTTACCTATTTATTGACAAATTTAGTAAGCGGTTATAGGTGTTTAAAAGTTTTACCTTTTTATAAATATATATACTTTGCATTAATAATGCTAAAATGTTATTCTAACGTTCGATAATGTGTTCTTATCGAACGTTAGAAATTGGAAGTAAGATTTTTGAAAAATGGAAAAAACTGGCAAATTTTATTGGATCGAAAACAGTTGAAGGTAAGCCATGAATTCTTTGGATAAAGTTTTTCTTGAAGAGAATGGTATTGTTAATGGCAATGAAATTTTAGAGTCGCTGATTTATGCCTCTAAATTAGCTAACGACTATGCTAAAAATTCACGCTCTAAAAATACGGTAAAAAGTTATGGTTCGGATTGGAAAGACTTTAGCTTCTGGTGTCAAGCTAGAGGCTTGAGTACATTACCAGCTGATCCATGTACTGTTGCTTGTTATTTAGCAGATAGAGCTTCTCAAGATTATATAGACAGTAATGAAAATCAAAGAAGTCCTTTAAAAACATCGACATTAGCTCGTAGACTAAGCGCGATAAGTCAGGCGCATAAAGTTGCTGGGCTTGATTTTAATAGGAAGCATCCTTCAATTCAAGAAACTTGGAAGGGAATCAAGAATACTCATGGAACAGCTCAAAAAGGAAAAGAGCCCATTTTAATTGAAGACTTAAGACGAATGATTGACAGCATTCAACTTGAAACAGAAGGCGAGAGTAGATTAATAGGATTCAGAGATAGAGCTTTGCTTCTGCTTGGTTTTGCGGGGGCTTTTCGTAGATCAGAGCTTGTAAGCCTTCAATTATGTGACTTGAAGCTTGTTAGAGATGGTTATATTATCTATTTAAAGCGATCTAAGACTGATCAACAAGGGGAAGGAAGAGAAATTGCGATTCCTTATGGATCCAATCCAACCACTTGCCCTGTTCGGGCTTTGCAAGATTGGATTAATGTAGGATGCCTTCTGGAAGGCCCTCTTTTTATGCCCATTAATAGACATGGTCAAAAATCAACGAAAGCAATGAGCTCTCATGCTGTTGCCATTATAGTTAAAAAGTATGCAGCAACAAAGGAAATAGCAACTGGCATGTCTGGACATAGTTTGAGATCAGGCTTTGCTACCTCTGCTGCAATGGCTGGCGTTCAGGAATATGCCATTATGAAGCAAACGGGGCACAAAAGATCCGACACTTTAAAGAAATATATTCGCTCAAGAGATCTTTGGAGAGATAATCCTGCATCTAAAATAGGGCTCTAGTTGTATTTCTGACTCTTATTCAAATTGATTTTACTAGAAAAAAAGTGAGTTCTTTCATTGAGGCTTAGAAAAACCTAATCTTAGGAACATTTGCGCTTCATACACGAATCAGTTAATTCGCTAATATTTTTTGAGGTGAATGACTCTATCTATTTTATAATACAGTCAGCTTGTTATAAATGTACAATATATAGTACAATAAGGCTATGAATAGGTATGAAGTAGTCCAAACAGATAAATATAAAGAATGGTTCGACAAACAATCCTTGAAGACCAAAGCCGTCATTTCTAAAAGAATCAAAAATATTAAAGAAAGTGGCTATTTTGGAGATTTTAAGAATGTTTCTGAATACGATAAAGGTATAACAAAGAACTGCATTTTTGAATTACGTTGGGATGATGGCAAGCGTGTTTATTATGGAAAAGTAGGCTCTATTTATTTACTTCTTCTATATGGGGGTAACAAAAATGGACAAGACAAAGACATTAAAGAGGCAAAAAACCTCTTCACATACTACGTTGAAAAAGGGGGAGAAGTTGAGAATTAAAAAAGGGGGTAAAATAAGTGAATTCGAACCTGAAAAATATTTAAGCAAAGAGTTCATAGGTTCTGCTATCATGGAATGTCTTATTAATAATGATCCTGAGGGCGTGGTGGAATTACTTGAGATTTACATGGATGAACATAATAAAGTTGCGCTTTTTAAAGAAGCAAACGTAGCTAGATCTACAGCCTATCAAGCGTTTAAGCATAAGAACCCAACTATCAAGACCTTGGCAAAGATAGTTTCGACCGTCGCCATCTATTAATTTTTCGTTTAACTTTCTGAAAGTATTGTGAGCAATTTGAAGATTATATTCTAGCGCAACGCTCGAAGCTTTGCAAAGGCTTAATGTGACTATCTAAAATTGCATGGTTTTAGCGATGTCATGAAAGTCACTGGACTGCAAGCTGTGACAAGGAAAATATGGCTGATAATGCCAGCAATAAAGTTTAGAATGGTTGTTGGATTGACATTGCCTACTTTAAATTCCAGCCTGTTAAACTTAACTAGCCAACAGCTTGTTGTAGAGTTTGATTAATATAGTGATTAAGACCGATTCCACGGTATTTTGCATCAGTAGCAAGTTTTGCATGTAAATCAGGTTTTAATCGTAAATGAATATTCCCTGAGAAAAGTTTTTCTGGTTCCTGGCCGCGTTCCTTACACTAGCCTAGATAACCATCTAATGTAATTACATCACGCAAACCTATTATTTACTGACATAGGAATATGCCATTATGAAACAAACGGGACACAAAAGGTCTGACACGTTAAAGAAATATATTCGTTCTAGAGATCTTTGGAGAGATAATCCAGCATCAAAAATCGGTCTCTAGGGGGTCAGCTCAGAATTTGAAGTCACAATTCTGCATCGCATGATCAGAAAAAAACCAGCTCTGTTATGCTCTCAAAATAGACATTAAACGTTTTTTCGATACAGTTAATCACAAGATTCTCAAAACTCTCCTTCGAAAAATATCGCAGGTGAAAAAGCGTTAAAAATTATCGATACAATCATTGATAGCTTTCAAGTTAATAGCGGCCCTTCTGGGAGTGTGGGAATTCCTCTAGGAAATGCAACCTCCCAATTATTTGCCAACGTTTATCTTGCGGTAGGAAATCATTAAGGCAAGGAATGCCAACCAATCACGTAAAGCCCCAAAAGACATACCTACAGGCTTTGTATCCAAGCGTTGGGAGAAAATTTTTCTTTTCAGATGATGGAATAGATCGATGTTTTTATGAGTTATGTGTCTTATCAGAACTTAAAAATGCATTACGTTCAGGCAATCTTTGTATGCATGGATCGCGTCAGTTTAAAGATTTTGAAGAATATTTATTACCCACAGAAAAATCTGCTTCATTGAAAGAAGCTAAACAGTCTCCGATAATACTATGATAGGTGATGCTATCAATGTAAAACACATCAAGAGTCCTTGGGATGAAATTCTGTGTCTAGCAGCTTCCATTAAACAAGGGACTGTTACAGCCAACTCGGAAGTTACCCACATCAGAATGGCTTATCAATGACATTAAGAGAAATCGGGCGGATTGAACGCACTATTTTTAATCTGGCTTGGTTACAAAATGTTGAATTACGCCGTCGCGTTAAGGCTGGACTAAACAAGGGAGAGGCTAAAAACGTGCTGTCTTTTTCAATCTACTTGAGGGTTGGCCGGAATTCTGACGAAAATGGCCAAATCGCCATTTGACTATGGAATATAACTAGTAAGCTCATTGATAATTATTTGTGAGTGCATTTTTTCGGTTATAGAGGGCAAAATCCCTTATAGCTTCAATAATTGAGGTGTCGTTCGATGAGGATTGAATATTCAGCAAATCTACAAAATTTAACAACATTAGCCTCTGAGAGCGATAAGAACCCAACATAAAGGGAATATAATTATTTCCAGAATAGGCCATGTGTTCATCGCATTCCGTAACCAAACGTTCCGGATCGCCCCGAAGAGATGCAGAAATTCTTGTTATTCGCTCAAGGTCGCTTTCTCCCTCTCGATAGGCATGTAGGACATCCCTAAACTGGCTGATAAGGCCTTCAATTTTTTTGTATGCTCAAGATGGTACTGTTTGAGTCCCGATCTGCCCTATTGTGTAGTGAGCTCACCTTGCGCAATAAGATAGTTACGGCGTCATCCAGGGCCCTTTGGCTCAAATAAAATCAAGGTATAGCGCTTCTCCGGTTTGATCTTCTTCAAACAGCGCTCTGGCTTCAAAAACAAGTTGCCGCCATATCCCAACAGGAATGTGGCTGACGTCTGGGAGAAGACTAACCCACTCCTTTAACCAAGAGAGGTGGTTGAGATAAGACCTGGCTTCTTTATTGGTGGGCTTCTTAGGTTCTTTTTTGAGTTTGTGCCATTGACTCTGTCTGTCGCTTTGCACTCTTCGTCAAACGTTTTCAGTTTTAGATAGCTCCTGGCTAAATCGCGGAGACGGTGTCGAGCCCCAGTTTGCTCTAATTCACGAAGTTGCCTATTTTCAATGTTTAGGTGACAACACTTTGCAATGTGAGCAGTGATATTAGAAAAGACATCGGAAGGTGGAATGAAATAGCCTAGCCTTTGGCCAGTCTTGAGCAGCACTAGAAGCGAAAGTTTCTCTATTTGGCTATTCCCCTGCTCGTGAATAAATTTCAACTCTTCTTGAGACGGGGTGTAGATCTCATCCAGTTCTTGATCTGTTAAATTTGGTTTAAATTGAGGGTAGGCAGTTTCATGGATGCTACTCATAAATCTCGATGCAAAATTTAGAAATTTCCATAATGCCTTCCAGACGAGTAAAGAAAACGGACATTTTTTTAACTGCGCATTTTGCTATTTTCAGATCGCTCGCCTTCCTAGATTGAAGAGAGTAAAGAAACCTATTTTTTAACTAAAATGTGGCACCGAAATGCTAATTGGATATGCAAGAGTTTCAACAGATGATCAAAATTTGGATCTCCAAAAAGATGCACTCACCAAAATTGGGTGTGAGCGTATCCTTGAAGATCACCTGAGCGGAGCAAAGGATCAAAGACCTGGACTACAGAAGGCATTTGATTATGCAAGAGAGGGGGACACTCTCGTTGTGTGGCGTCTGGATCGACTCAGTAGATCCCTAAAAGATCTGATTGAAATGGTTAATCTTTTAGATGAAAAAGGGATAGGGCTGAAGAGCATCCACGAGTCGATTGATACGTCTTCAAGCTCAGGAAAACTCATTTTTCATTTTTTTGGCGCGCTGGCTGAATTCGAACGCAACCTCATTCGTGAAAGAACACAAGCCGGTTTACAGGCAGCCAGAGCAAGGGGGCGTAATGGAGGTCGACCTAAATCACTGAACGCTGACAAAATGGCCTTAGCAATAAAGCTGTACGATGAAAAGAAACATTCTATAGGTCAAATTTGCCGGATGGTGGAAATTTCCAAACCCACTTTGTATAAGTACATTAAAGATGGAAAATGCCATGTTTTGTAATAAAAGGTGAGCTGAAGCCGATTTGGACATTGCATCATATCCTACCAACCCTCAGGCCCTTCCATACTCATCAGTATTGCAACTATTTTGCCCCTTTTGTTGAAACTCCCTGGAAAATCTCCAATTGAGTTAAGGGTTGGCGGCATCTTGCCTAACACCACTCCTTCATCTTTCTTTTTTTCTGTCCTATAAATAATTCATTTATTTTTCCTGAACCTACAACTTCTTATTTAAAATTTAAGTTGGCTTCGTTATAAGCTTTCTGTTTATAAAAATTCAGCAAGAGTCGTTTATGCTTCACTTTACTAATACGGCTATCATTATAGCGATAGCTTTGTTGTTCTCGTCATCTTTACATAGGCAGGTTTTTGCATTTTTAGAAAAGATAGGAATTAAACCCAACAAAACAACAAAGCGAGCTGCATTATGGTTAGCCTTTATAAGTCTGCTACTTTTAACAAGCTACTTCTATCTAGTGTACTTGTTACTTTTTCGCTGGCCGTCGTAAACCCTTCCCCCGCTTACGCACAAATTAATATTGGGATGAATGATATTACCTTTGCTTTGAAGATGAAAGACTTGGTCGACAAAGCCTGGAAGTACAAAGACAGACAAGACGTCACTAAGTTATTGGATACCGTTTTTGAAATCAAAGTGGAGACTGAAGCGTACTCAGGTGTTAAAATCAATATTGACCAAGAGCTTGACAAAGCTGAAAAAGAGCTTAAAAAACAAGCTGGCAACAAGATTCCTAATAAAGACATTCAAGCTGTTAGGAAGTACATCAAGAAAAAAGAGAAGAAAGCTCATCAGCGCGCTATGTGCATGGCCGCGTACATTCAAGACTCTCCTCCTGGTATGACCTTTGAGGATTTTGAATTCTCTTATCTAGCAGCTCATGGTCATGACAAGGAAGATAAAGACGACAAAGAAATGAAAGAGCTTCCTGTTAAGCTGGCGGTTGGTATTTCCATGATGCTAGCTGGCGGATTCTTATGTGGTGTTGGTGTCTTACTAAAGATTCAACCTTGCATTACCTATGGAGAAGCTTTAGTGATTGGTGGCGTTAACTTCGCTATTGATGGCTATGCTTCCAAATCTGAAGAAGATAAGAACAAAGAAAAAGACAAGCGTTAACATAATTCTGGTAACATGGTTTTACCATACTTATAGTTTAACCGTGTTAGTAACCTGAGTTTGAAGTTTATCTAATTGGCGAAATGCGCGATCACAGCTTCGAAAACTAGCGTTATCGAACTTCTCATCTTAATCTTGTGATAGCTGCAATCGTTCTATGGAACACTGTATATTTAGAGCGAATAATCCAGCACTTGAAAGACAATCGTTAAACAATCAATGAGAGTCTACTCAAACATTTATCTCCACTTGGTTGGGAACACATAAATTTGACAGACGATTATGTTTGGCGACAAAGTAAGGTGATGGAAAAAGGCGAATTCAAACCTTTTATGATTGGCCAAAAAGAACTCGAAGATAATTCGTCTAAAATCCAAAATATCAGTTCTTAAATGAGATCCGATTTTCTAGTACAGCGAGTTCTAAATAAACCCCAAGAAGCAAGCTGTAGAAGTAAATCTCTTATCTGAGCCGGATATAGTACACAAGCATCAAGTATAACAGTGAAATTAGAATACATTAATAACCCATATCAAGTTCTTGAGCTTGATTAGTCAACTCTTCCAAAGCTTGTTGACTTGTTTTATCTGATTTTTCTTTAAACTCCTTAAGATCAGTAAATAAAACTCGTCTATGTGTACCGACAAAGTGAAAAGGAATTTCCCCTTTTTTTAATAGCTTAATTAAATAAGGGCGAGAGACATTCAATAGGTTGGCAGCTTCTTGAGTTGTCAATTCAGCATGAATAGGAATTAGGGTAACAGCATTACCCTCGGCCATTTCAGAAAGAATCCCAACCAACAGTTTTACAACTGAAAAAGGTAGAGTAATGCTTGATTCACTATTCTCTATCTTTATAGAAAGGTCCTTTTCTTTTTTTGGTAAAATAGCGGCTAGTTCACGGCTAGATTGTTTAGCCAAACTGATATCATGCTCTTTAGGTAAAACGGGGCTGGTTTCTTGTAAAAGAGTGGCCATATATACCTCCTTGCTATTATAGATGGTATCATAATTTAATTATACAACCTAAACGAAATAAACGAAACGAAGACGTGTGATATTAAGCTGCATGCCTTAACATACTACGTCTGATAATATTTAAAACGATTCCATCGTGCTTTTCCGAATTTCTCATTAATGGCATCGACAAAGCCCTCATAAAAGCATGCCTTTTAGGATGTGAAGACCCTTAAGAATAGGTCTGAAATAACATTAGATTTTGGAATCAAATCCAACAATACCCTCTCCCACTTTTATATCTTTCGCCTTCATGATAGATACGACCCAAACAACGTTTATAGTTTCCCTAGTATTAAAATACTGACGTAAAGGAGGTTGAGAATCAACCTGAGATTCCAAGAAGACAAGTAGGGGTCAGCTCAAAATAGTGCGGATCCCTTGCGAGTAAAATACTGGATGGGCGACATGATGAAGCATTGGAAGATGCTAAATATCTAGCAGAGAAGGGAGAGAAAATCGCATGGCTTCCTCTAGGTTATTTATACTTTATGGAAAGGATCTAGAACAAGCAAAATTCTGGCTTGAAAAAGCGGCTCTTGGAGGGCAAGCCAACTCAGATGAAGCTCAATTCTTCCTCGGTACGTTATATACCGACTATCACACCGAACACTTTGATCACATGCCAGTTGACTATGAAAAAGCTCTCTATTGGCTCAATAAGGCGTCGAAAAAAGATCATGCAAGAGCTCAGTTTTTCATATCACAATTATATTACACAGGTAGAGGAGAAACGATTCCTCAGGACTATTTAAGATGCGCTTATTGGCTCAAGAAATCAGCAATTGGGGGATATGAATCCAGTCAATATTTGCTTGGATTGATGTTTATGCAAGGAGAGGGAATCGACCAAGATCGTGAGCAAGGGTTTTATTGGATAAAAAAAGCCGCTCAACATGGTATGTCGCAAGCAGAGTATAAATTAGCCTTATGCTACATCGACGGGATTGGAACCAACAAAGATTATCGAAGGTTAGAACATTTATGTAAAGTAATGTCGCATGACAGATTGACAATGTTATTGTATTACAGTATTTCCCCAAATCGTCATTTGCATGATTTTTACATTAAAATTTTTGCAATATTCCGAGATTGTGGTATACTAAATTACAGGAGGACAACGAAATGACAGCATTACAAGAAATCAGAACTCACCTGAATCCTGGGCAAGTCTATAGACGATCAGATATCAAAAAATGGTCAAATGCTGTTGATCGGCATTTGAATCAGCTTCAAGAAGAAAAAGCTCTACTTAAGCTATCAGGTGGAATGTACTATTGTCCGAAAGAATCTCCGTTTGGACCCGTTCCTCCAAATGATGATGAACTTGTAAAAGCTTTCCTAAAGGATGATAGATTTCTTCTGATGACTCCCAACGCCTATAACAGCTTAGGAGTTGGAACCACTCAGCTCTATAATGAAACTATCGTATACAATCATAAACGCCATGGTGTCTTTCAATTTGGAATGCGAGATTTTCGGTTTGTCTTAAAACACCATTTTCCATCAGATCTCTGTGAAGAATTTTTACTGGTTGATCTTGTAAATCATATCGATCAATTGGCTGAAGATCGAGAACGGGTCTTAAGCCTTGTAAAGACAAAAGCACAATCAATGAATCAAGAACACCTTAAAAATGCGCTTTTAAAATATGGTGGAGTACGCGCAAAAAAAGAGCTCAAATCCATCGCGGAAATATAGACAATGACCGACTATTTGCATAATCACCCAAATTTCAACGACCTCATATTGATTTTATCAAATGAATTGTCCATCAGCCCTGTTCTTATAGTTAAGGATTATTGGATAATGCATTGTCTGTACGGACTTCAAAGTCAGGGTCTGGATTTTCAAATGAAGGGAGGGACTTCTCTTTCTAAAGGGTACAATCTCATCCAACGCTTTTCTGAGGACATAGACATACTCATAGAACCACCTAAAGAAATATCCGTTTATGTAGGACGAAATCAAAATAAAGACATTCATAGGGATAGTCGCCGACATTTTTATGATTGGCTTGCGCAAAACATCAAAATAGACGGAATTTTAAAAAGTGAGCGCGATACGGTATTTGATGACGATAAGTATAGAAGCGGCGGAATCAGGCTTTATCCCTAAACCCTATCAACCTTTCCTTGCCTCCCGATTCAATCTGTATGGCATCAACCATTCTTCTAAGATCTTCAATTAAAATAGGCTCCTTTCCTTTTTGAGCAGTCCCATGAGTGTTTCTAATACCCTTCCATGTTTCTTGAATAGCTGGATGTTTCCTATTAAAATCAACGCTTGCAACTTGATGTGCCTGGCTAATCGCGCTAAGTCTTCGCGCCAAAACTGGGCACCTATTCTAGAAAAACTGAGAAGCTGAGGCAGATTACAATGCTAGCAAATCCACATAATAAGCTTGGTACTATGACTATTCCTCAAAAACATCCATCATATCAGTTACACAATGCGAAATGTCATCTCTTAACTGGATATTTTGAAAATCCGCAAGAATTTCTCCTAAATTTTCATATAATGTTAGAGATGTTGCTTTAGCATTATCATAATTCCCAGCAAAAAGCTCCTTCTTTAAGCAATTTATACACGCCCTCAGTTGACCACATACAGATTCTTGTATCTCAAGATTCTCAATAGATTTAGAAAGAAGGCATGCTTTGTCCAGGTGTTTTATAGCTTCTAAAATACTCTTATCTTGATAACTTAAAGAGGCCTGATCATTTCAAATCACCATAAAATCACCTTCATTAGCAATAAGACTTGTTAAACCTAACGCACACATTAGCAAAAAGCCGAAACAAACAATCTTCATTTTTATTCCTTTTTATTTCATTTAAGATGTTTAGATCTAAACATCTTAAGATTTTTTAATTCAAGTAATCGCTGACGATCAAATCAAAGAAGTAGAACTCAGAAATTTTTACCGGTAAATTCAGTAATAGCTACTTCAAAGTAATGATTAGATCTAAATGTAGCTTTGATGTTTTGTTTAGCCTGCCTCAATGTTATTTTAATCTTTTCATTTTCCTTAGTGTTTGTCCCATTCTCAATACACACAAATCCTGGATTTAAAATTGAACCTAGTGGTTGATAGCTATTATCCAACTCGAATCTCTTTAAATTGAGGAAATAACATTTATGTTCGAAAGCCATCGCATTATTTCGACCATACCCAAGCAAAATGCCTAAAAGGGTAATGTTTCGCTTAATTAAATAGTCTTTAGTCTCATCAAAAGGAAAACAGACTTCATCAAGATATTCATCCGCTGATTTAGAGCTACTCGTTAGCTTCTGAAACAGATCTATGTTTTCTTCTATGACTCTTCTTGCCGCATTCTTATTAATCAGTACTAAGGTATTGTAGGCTTGCACATAACGGAAAACAAAACGAGTGGAAGGAAAATGATGTGCATATCTATTCCACGCCTCTATTCCCTGAACAAGCGTAGCGTACCCGTGATACTTAAAGAATATATTTACAGCATATCTGGAAGGTATTTTAGAAAGATTAGGAGCGGATTCTATAGAGCAGGGTTTATCGCCACACAAAGTATATCCCAGAGTGGTTCTCGTAATTAGGAGCTTGAAAAATCTCTCTAACTTCTCACGATCTTTTTCAGGCATATCCTGAATTTCTAACGAATAACAAGTCATCCTCACTAATGCGAGGATGAGAAGAAAATATTTAAACATCTATTCAACTTGTGTAATTAATCCCAGTGCTTAGTCGGGCACGCACCATTGGTACATACACCACAAATTGTTATATCGTGGCAAACGGGGCATTCACCCATGAAAATATCACCAGCACCAGCTTTTAATGCATCAATATAAACCCCTTTATCATCCACTTCAAGATGATTCACTCGAATTAAAGCTCCCTGAATATTTAAGAAAATGCCGTTATTTGCAATATGCACTGTTGTCGGCTTTAAATAGAGTTTATTCCCAACAATTTCTTTAACAGCTGATCTTTCTGATAGTTCATTTGCATATGTCAACGTTGAGATCAAAATGAAGAGAACATAAAAAAAACATGATAATCTTTTAAACATGTGGCTAATCCAATAAAAAATTTAAAAATTTAAAAATTTAAGTTTTATTGTAATTCTCAACAATAAAACTCATCTTGACTTCAAGGTCTTTGAAACGTTTTCCACAACGTACATTTCTTCAAAGAAAATTCTATTGTTTACGAAAAACATAAAAACACATACATTCCCATGTATTTAATCGATTCTGCATTATTTTACTATTTAAAAGGATGACAAGCTGTTTATGTATGCTCTTATTCTCCGCTTATGTTTGTTCGTATTTCTTTGCACATCATTTTCAGGATATGCTTACCCAAAATATCAAGTAAGGACCTACATCAAGTGCGGATCCCTTGCGAGTAAAATAATGGATGGGCGGCATGATGAAGCATTGGAAGATGCTAAATATCTAGCAGAGAAGGGAGAGAAAATCGCATGGCTTCCTCTAGGTTATTTATACTTTATGGAAAAGGATCTAGAACAAGCAAAATTCTGGCTTGAAAAAGCTGCTCTTGCGAAGCAAGCCAACTCAGATGAAGCTCAATTCTTCCTCGGTACGTTATATACCGACTATCACACCGAACACTTTGATCACATGCCAGTCGACTATGAAAAAGCTCTCTATTGGCTCAATAAGGCGTCGAAAAAAGATCATGCAAGAGCTCAGTTTTTCATATCACAATTATATTACACAGGTAGAGGAGAAACGATTCCTCAGGACTATTTAAGATGCGCTTATTGGCTCAAGAAATCAGCAATTGGGGGATATGAATCCAGTCAATATTTGCTTGGATTGATGTTTATGCAAGGAGAGGGAATCGACCAAGATCGTGAGCAAGGGTTTTATTGGATAAAAAAAACCGCTCCACAGGGTATGTCGCAAGCAGAGTATAAATTAGCCTTATGCTACATCGACGGGATTGGAACCAACAAAGATTATCAAAAAGCAAAACATCTACTAACTAAATTAGCAAAAGCTGGGAATCAAGACGCTATTGAAATCCTGGAAAGTCACAAATAATCAATCCATGCAATCAGTTAAATTCAACTCTTAAAGGTATCATGCATACATCTCTCATTATTTTCCCCTTTTTCATCTTGTTAAGCCTCTTATATGGCATTTACGCACAAAAACTTCCATCCTTTACCGTCGATGAGATAAAGCCATTTTTAGATCAAATTGACGCTAAGCACGAGAAAAGAGTCAGGAGAATTTGGTTAATATCATTTTGCCTCGCCATCGTGCTAACCGTAGTCAATACCCTTACTGGATTAATGGAGTTGACACTGCGCTCACAGACATTCAACATCTTTCTCTATCCTCTCATCATATTTTTGGCAGTAACACCGGGGCCTTGGATAATTTATCATTGTGCATATAAAAAGAAAGGCACTGCGTGGTTACTGGTGGTTATTTTCAGCAAAACAATCGTGCTAGTTGTGAGTATTTTCAAAATTCTTGGACAAGCAGCTTTGTTAGATTCATTAGACTGGCTAAATATTGCCTTGCCATTTTCTATTGATGCATTCTTTTGGGTCAGTTGCATAAAACTCTACAGAGTTAACTCTAAAATTGAGTACCAAATCGTACTTGCCTTAAAACACAAGTACGGAACAGATGCAAATGGTTTTTGCCTCTGAAGCCTCTTTTTGAATCTAAAAAGTTTCTCAAACCCATTTCAATTTTTAGGAAAAAATCATGACTAACATTTTCAAAAAATTTCTGTTTTTAATTTTAATCGCACTCTCTTCTCATTGCCCCACTTTGCTAGCCGATAATATTACTTTTCATCAGAAGAGAGCAAATTTGATAAATGAATTAGAAAAAGATCTTTCGAATATCGGTGAAATCATTGATGATAAGATCTACATTAAACCGGGCTCCATTTATGTATCTCAAAGCCACATTTTCTTGAATTTCAGAAGCATACTTATTCCCGTGTCCCACTTATTAACTGACGCAAATGGAGTATATATTCCTCTAGGGGACCTTATGGCAGGCTTTTGGGGAGATACGTGGATATGCCCCAATCCCGATTGTGGCTATGAAAATTATGAAGCTGTAAATTTTTGTGGTATCTGTGGAACTAGAAAACCAAGAAGATAACAAATATTAAATTCAAGAGGTAATAGTGAAAGGTATTAGAGTTTTATGGATCGTCATTATTACCTTATTTTTCAATAATATTTCCTATGCACAATCACCCATCAGTGAAAAATTAAAAACGATTCCAACACAAGATCTAGAAGCTCTGAAAAGAGCTTTATTCGAACTCATGAATAAAGACCATTTAATTTACACACTATTCGATGTCAAACCTATTTCATTTTCTGGCCATTTCACCGTTGCACCTCTTGGAAATTTTCTTAGTGGTTGCAACAAGGACGGTCTATTTTGCAAAAATTGGGAAACATGGGAAAAATATAAGAGCCTCTTTCCAATCAACCACTATGTTTTTTTCGAAGAAATCTCGTCTGAAAATATAAAAAGCATCGTTCTTATCAATAAGCAATTATTCATTGATACCGTTCAAATGCATCTAGAAACATTTAAAGAATATTTATGTCAGGATATCACGCCAACGGGTTTACTAAGCGAAATAGAAAAAAAGCAAAGCCTTTTCTCAACAATTAAGCACAACCCCCTTTTACTTGGCATTTTGCTTGGGTATGGAAAACATAATGCTGAACTCTTCTATCAAAGGGAAAAGGTAAGGCAATTCATCAACAATAAATACTTGCCAAGAGTCCCTTACCAAATAGCTAAACCATCAAAACCGTTTTCTTCTTTAAAAGAAGAATATGACTTTTACCACGCGAAACTCAAGCCGTTCGATGATTATCATTATTCGCCATTAATTGTAGATCCTGTTCATTTTGTGGCGGATCATCAAAATAGTGAAACAATAAAACTCAAGGAAAGGTATAAAAAAGCTCGGGGTCGAATATCAAAGATCTATTCCAAAGCCGATTTCTTAGAAGTCACACTATCTAAATTAATGGAGCTTTAAGCAAATTCTCATTACTTCACTTCGAAGTCGTAGGATTGAGTATATTTAGAGTTAATTTCTCGTGGGAAAATTAATTCGCTCAAGGCGAAAAGAACAGATAGATGTTAAAATATCAGTTCGTATTATTTGTATGAAGGGACCATAGAGTCTTATTGAAACAATCTGCGTCATAATTTGACTATTTTAAATTTGGAACGGTTGCAAATTTAAAAATAAATGCTATGGACTGTTAATAGATCCATGTTCTCCCACAAAAGCAATTAGAGAAGTGACGTTATTTCTTATAGATTGTCTGCCTTTTCTGAGGCGTGTGTGTAACGATTACACGTCCTTTTTAGTTAAAGAGAAAATATTGATGCTTTTCTAGGCGTCTCACCAATGAAAAGGTATCCTAAAAATTTTTTACCCTCCTTCACCTCTTTTTGCTTATTAAGACATAAATGATAGCCCGCCCTATAAAAAGCCTCTTCTAAGTCTAATTGACTCTCCCGATCACTGAGAAAAATACAAAACATTGGGTTTTTGATCATCGCTTCCCTAATTATCATAATTTCTTCATAGCTTGTTTCAGTCATATAAAGGTGAATGGGACTTTCACCTACAGAAAGGAGAGTAGATTTGAAGGTATCAAGATTATGATCGTCCAAATAATCGCTGATATCAATTTCTCTAGATTCTGGGTAAGTAATTTCTTCTTTAGTCAATGACTGGTACATTTCATATGCTTTTAATCTATTTTTTCCCCTTTCTTCCTCTGCAAGCAACTTCAGGCGGTTTTCTTCAATAAGGCTTGGATCATCTTCTAATAACACATTTCCTACCAATGAGCTATCTTTGAGATCGTTAGCTATAAACACACATCCCCATGTACCTCGACCCGTTGTTGGATTAACGATAGGTTTATAAGAAAGGTCTTTGCTAGGCTGATATCCCGCTAACTCAAAAGCTAGGAAAAGTCGAGATTCTTCAATCCCTTGGTACATGAAAGTCAAATGAGGATTTTCGACCATAGCCTCACAAACAATTTGAGCTTCTTGCCATGAGAAGCCGGTATTTCCAAAAAAATCGGTTGATGACCCCAACTTTCTAAGGTTCGCTTTAAAACAGAAAGATCTTGTGTCTCTTCATAAATACTAATATCGACAGATTGGGCAGAAGGATGGAGAATTCTAGGTTGCAGCGATTTAAAAGCGCCTACATGTCCTTTTTCAGCCGCTAACTTAAAATATTTGAAGGCTTCTTCAATTGAAGGGGTTAACCCACCAAAACCACGTAAATAATACTCGCCCAAATGGTATTGACATTTAGTGTGGTCAAGTTCAGCCCCTAAACGTAGATAGATGAGAGCTTTTTTTTGCAATTCTTGACAAAATTCTCCGTAGTGATAATGTTCGAAAAGCAACCAAATAGATTGCAAATGTTTCTGATGAGCTGCACGGTCAAAATAAAAAAGAGATTTTTCAGACCAGGGATTAATTGTTTGTTCATCTTTAGCCAAAAAATAAGAAGCTTCAGCATTTCCTTGATCAGAAGCAAGCTTAAAATAATCGTAAGATATTTGTTTAGATGCTTGAATCTGCTTTCCTGATAGATACTCTTTTGCTACCAATAATTGAGCACCAACGTCTTCTTGACTCGCCTTATTCTGTAAAAAAACAAATTGATGTTGCCTATGCATATGCATCACCCCATTAGGTATTAATTTAGCTTAGGAATATTTTTCTCAATCAACCAACAAGTGAACTCAATAAAGATCAATCTTTAAAAAAGCCATCACGAGGATCTTTGTCTTTAGATATTTGATAAATAGATTGAGCCAACTCTTTTTCGCACTCCTGAATATAAATTTGCACAGTATTAGGCCTATAACCCCGTTGTACTAGTTCTCTAAAACAGCTAAGTGCTTTGTGTAGATCTTTGGGAATCATTCTTCCCCACTTATAATAACGCCCCACCTGGAAAAGAGAGTCTAAATCTCCTGCCCGCGCTGCCAAACAGTAATATTTAAATGATTCGTCATAAGAATGCTTAATATATAAATCATCCTCATAAATCGAAGCTAACTGAGTGGCAGAAAAGACATGTCCCTGATCTGCGGCAAACTTTAAATAGAGCATTGCCTGCTGAATATCTCTTTTAGTCCCTTTCCCTTGCAGGTAAGCAATCCCAAGATTATAGCAAGAACTCAAATCACCTTGATCGGCAGCCAACTTGAAATAATGAAATGACTTTTCAGCAGACTTTTCTACTCCCTGCCCATCGCCATAACACCTTCCCAAGAAATACTGAGAAGTCGCATCCCCCATCAATGCAGCAACATGAAAATGCAAAAAAGCCTTCTTATAGTCTTGAAGATCAAAATAGAAATAAGAAGCTGCCTTTACTTGCTCAGATATGATGATATGGTGATTGACTCCAATAAATAAAATACCTATTAATCCATCAACGACTGGTAAGGATTTAAGATCCTCTCTAGAATAGCCACCTTCTTCAAAAACGAGGTAAAGATTTTCAGCCTCTTCCTCTGGACAGACAAACGTCAGCCTTGGGTTTTCTATCATCCCTTCTTTAACGACATTCAATTCTTCACCTGAAAGGTGGTGGCCTTCCAATATCAGACGAGAATGCTTTGACCGTCTAAGAACCTTTCTGAGTGTTGTTAGATTTCGATCCTTTAAATAGAGGCAAATGTCTAATTTTTTCGCTTCAGGGAAAATCACTGAATGGCTTGGAAGCACAGAACAGGATTGATCAATTTCCTTTTGTTTCAAAAGAAGCTTTTTACAAAGACTAATCTGATTTTTAAGGAATGAAACTTTAAGCCATGGTTTAGATGCAATCCACGAACCAGATGGGCAAGATAAAATCGATTTAATAGCAGAATCAAAATACCCTATTGCTTCTTCCAAAGAATAAATAGAATCACTGCAAACCCTTCCTAAACGATAAAACCGACCCACATGATACATGCCTTCGTCATAACCTAGATCGGCAGCTAACTTAAAATAATCAAAAGCGTGTTCTAGTGATCTTTCAACATAGCGCCCCAGTTCATAATAAAGGCCTAATGCACATAAGGCCCGACCAATCCCTGAATCAGCAGCTATCTTGAAGTATTCGAAGGCATAGGCATAAGAACGATCAATCCCTCCAAATCCTTTATCGTAATAAGTCCCGAGTTCATACAGACTATTTGGACATCCTTGGTCAGAGGCAAGCTTAAAATAATGAATCGCCTGCTCATGCGATCTCAAGCATCCTGTCCCTGACTGAAAATATCTCCCAAGATGATATTGAGCGGAAATAACCCCTTGGTCTGCTGCTTTTTTGAAATACTCAAACGCACGATCCCACATCGACTCCTTAGCATAATGAACACCTAATCGATAGTATTGATCGGCCTGAAGTTCCTCAAACTCATCAGCTATTTCCAAGCAGATTCTCTCCGCATCCCAAGTGATCTGTCTTAATTTTAAAGGCGTATCATTAAGGTGAACACTTATTTGACGTGCAATATAAGCAAATTGCTGGCCCACTGAACAGCTTACACATGAACTAAAATCTATTCGAAATTGATGAATATATTCTTTTTTTAACAAGCCAACGAGGTCATTTGAGAAAGAAAGAGATGGTCTATTTTTTACCCACTGCAAAAAGTAAATTTGTGCCTTAGCTAAAGATTGAGATACCCCCCTTCCCTTCAGGTAGCAAAGAGCTACCTCATAATAATTATCCTGCTTTTTGAAAGCCTCAAAAGCATTTTTATGTGATTGTTCTGTTCCTATTCCATTCAAATAACAACGAGCCACTTGAGCATAGGCATTCTCTATTCCATGGCTTGCTGCCAAGTTATAATACTCAAAAGCCTTATCTAACGATTTAGAAACTCCTTTCCCTTGCTCAAACAACTCAGCAAGTCGATATGCACTATGGCCATTTCTGTTCAATTCAACGCCTTTTTCATAGCATTTGACAGCCTGATCTAAATTGTTTTGCTCTTCAAAACATTCACCCAACTCATAAGAAGCAGATCCGTAACCATGGTCTACAGCAAGTCGATAACAATCGATAGCCTTTTCGAGAGATTTTTCAACCCCAATCCCATGCCTATAGCAATATCCAAGCTTAATCAAACTAGAACAACAATCAGTCTGCTTTTCTACCTCAAACGCCTTTTGATAGTATTTGAAGGCTTTCTCTGGATCAGACTTTTCATATTGCCCTGCAATCGAATTGACAGGCCCTAAATGTCTCCCTAAAAGATAATAATGAATACCTAAATTTTCATTCTTCCCAACGCCTAACAGCCCCTGAAGATAGATATCGCCCAATCGAATCACAGATAATTTCATACCCAAACTTGCAGCCAGCTTATGATAATATAGCGCAGCCTCCGGATGATTTCCTAATGATCCATCTTCAAACAACTCAGCGAGCTGATTGAGCTGCCACGCCCGCTCTTTCTCATGTTGAACCAATAATGCCTTCAAGAAACGAGTAAGGACAAACTTTTTGATGCGTAACTTCAACAGACTCTCAGCAATGACTTTCAAGTCGCAAGGATAGCCAAAATGTGCGGCCTGTTGATAGTGATGAAGGGCTTTCGTAAGTGATTTCTGTACCCCAACACCTCTCAGATAGCACTGAGCCAAGACATAATAGGCCAATGGATTGTTTTGAGTTTTAGCATACTTTAAATGATTGATCGTCTCTTCCAGAGACCGGTCCATCAAACGCTCAATAAAACCTCTAATCACAATGTGGTTTTTATTATGTCTAACCATTGGAGCAGCCAATCCATAATAAAAGAGCGCAAAGGAAAAATCACCCACCTCTTCGTAAAAGCAAGCTACTTTTAATTGGAATTCGGTCGATCCTTTATCTGCTATCTTTCTCCAGCAGGAAAGATCTCCGATTGGGATTTTAAGAATAGGTAAGAGATAAAAATTAAGATGGGGTTGATAAATGACTAGTTCACGAGATTCATCATTTTTTTGATCTTGAATAGTAATAGACATCGCTTACTCCGACTTTTGATCATCTATTTTCAGCCGAAACCAGCTCGAATATTTCCCTAAAGTTTGAATTTTCAAAACAATGTCGCCTTAAATTTATTATAAAAAATAAATTTTATATTTAAAACAAACAATTAACTATAATATGGTCCAATAATTTTTTATCTGAAAGATCGGACTTGTTGCGCAATATCTCTGACGTGAAATTTGAAATAGTATGCGAATAAAAAAAGCATGGGGTAGGCTGCTTCTCACTATAGAACGCAAAGACTACCCATGCAAACTTGGACCGACTTATCGCATTCAAAATTGTGCTGAGTATAACAAAGCCCTTATATTTAAAAAGTCCAGAATTCTAAGGAGAGATAAGATGATTTTTTGCGTAGGATAGAGCTTGCTGGAAATCTTCTAAAGGAATAGCCCACCATTTGTTTTCTTTTAGGGGGTAAATTTCTAAAAGAGGATGCTCAGTTTCTTGAGTAATTTCTGCAATTAATTCATCTTTATAATAGATTTCATAAGCTAATTTTTCTCTTTCTGTGGAGCTAGTTATTACAAAGGTAAAATTTTCCATATTTAAAATCGTTGTCTTTAAATCCAATAAAATTACCAGTAGTTGAATATCTAACTCCAGGACCGTTATTTATTTGTATGTCTACAAAATCGCCATATTTTAAGTTGCTATCCGACTTAATCCTTTGATCAGGGTGGGTCAAAATATTATATAGAATATTTTGTCCTTGCAAATTTACTTGTGAAATACTTCCTTTAGCTTTAGTAAAAGCACTATTAGACCTATCAGCATGTTTTTGTAAAGCACGTCCTGCTTTAGTCAGCCCGCCTCTATCAATAACTTTTCCAGCTTCGGAGAGTTGATCTGATGTTAAATGAGAAGGTAATTTCCCGCTAGAAGTTGAATTTGAAGCGGATACTAGTTTTTTCGATTCTTTAACTTCTTGTTTAACTAAGCCTTTTGCCATTTTAGCTTCAAGCATTCCAAGCCGCGCAGCTTTGACAACTCCAACAGCTCGTTTGGCGAGTCCATAGCCTCCCATTGCTAGTGAAGCGACTTCTAACGTTGTCGTTGTTCCGCTTCGAAAGGCTTGATAGATGGCATTATTAGCATCGACTCCCATAGTTTGTTGGACGAACGCATCAGTTGCTGCTATCTGATTGCTCTGAGAAATCGCGAAAGCTTGCTGGATTTGGATCTTTTCTTCTAACGAACACTCTAAATCATCGCAGCCTGCTGCAAAGGCCAGCGATTGAAAAAGATAAGCATGGCTAGTTAGGAAATCGAAACAACCATGAACACAACCGGCAAAGGCTGCATAAAGGTTCTCTTTTGTTTCTTGCCATTGAACACTAGCCCATGCATCATTACCGGCATTATCGCCAAAAACAGGCGAGTATTCATTGGAAATACCATCAAAATAGTTGGGATTGGTTGCCGCATTGCAGCCATCGCGGTACGCTTCGCCGACGAAGCCATAGGCATCAAAGGCAGAAAGGGGACTGTGATGCAAGTAGGCATAGAGGTTGGGGCCATCGGCAAAACTGAGGGGATCAGTTGTTGTCCAGCGTCCGTTGCTTGGATCATAAAAGCGTCTGCCGAAGTAGACCCAGCCTGTTTCCGGATCGACCCGCTTGCTTGCAAAGCGCCATGGATTGCCCACTTCAGAGGTTTGAATGATAGCGCCTTGCGCATTGATTAGAGTTTCCTCACCAAACGTGGTATAGCGATAGGCTTCGCAAGGTTTGCCTGTAGTGGCATCAATGAGGCCAACGACATGGCCTTGATGGTCATGAGTGGGCGCGAAGGCGCGTCCTTTGATTTCGATGGCAACGGCAGCGCCAAGCTCTGCTCCATGGCATGTTCCAAGAATACGCAATTCTTGAATTTTTTATTACGAACTAATATACGTTTGAATAAAAAATTCAAGTCTACTGATCATTTAAAATTATATTTATAGATCTTTCATTAAACCCTTTTAAATTGTTCTCATCATAGATACAAACTGTGATTTCTTTTTCAAAGTCATTACTAGGTATATGAGAGTGATTATTTAATGGTTTGTTTATGACATCCTCAAGACTATCTCTTAATTCTTGGGCTTCTTGTGATGTTAAGTACAATATTATATTATTTAACGATTGATCGGTCTCTTGATCTAGAATGCGCATTTTTACCTCTAATTATGGGGAACATCAACTGGATAAATCTGACCAGATTTATTCCATTTGTTATTAATAATTTCTTCGAGATGCATATGGGAATTATTATGTGGATTTGGTCTGTTAAAATCAAATCTTACTCTTCTCGTCTCATCTTTGGAAAGAAAAACTGAATCACCAGCTTTATTTCTAATCATTTTAGTATCATTTCCTAACCAGTTATTGATTTCTTCTACAAGTTTGGAAATAGAGTTTTTGGGACCACTAATTATAGGCCTTTGAGTAGATAAGCTAGGCTGTTGTAGAGCTTCAAGAGCAGAAAAGACAGGTTTATTTATAGGATGACATGTAGTCCTTATTTCCTGCTTTAATAAGCATTTTGCCATTTTGGCTTCAGAGGCGCTAGTCTACTAAGTCTTGCACAATAAGTAACAGCCTTGACAGCTCCAGTAATAGCTACGGCTAAACTTGCTAATTCTAAGCCAAGTAAACTTGTATCTCGTGCTGCTTGATAAGTGGCATTTTTTGCATCAATACCCATGGTTTCTTGCACAAATCCATCGAGAGCAGCTATTTGAGTGTTTTGTGAGGTAATATGGGCTTGATAGATGAGTAGTTTTTCCTCCATAGAAACATCTAAATTGTCCATGCCAATAATTAAGAATAAAGAGTGAAAATCTTGGCAAGTATTAGCAACAAAATTAACGCAGCCATGTACAAAGCCAGCCACTGCAGACTCAAACCATTCCTGTTTTTGTACGTTAAGCCATGCATCATTACCGGCATTATCGCCAAACACAGGCGAGTATTCATTAGAGATACCATCAAAATAATTAGGATTGGTTGCTACATTGCAGCCATCGCGGTACGCTTCGCCGACAAGACCATAGGCATCAAAGGCAGAAAGGGGACTGTGATGCAAGTAGGCATAGAGGTTGGGGCCATCGGCAAAACCGAGGGGATCAGTTGTTGTCCAGCGTCCGTTGCTTGGATCATAAAAGCGTCTGCCGAAGTAGACCCAGCCTGTTTCCGGATCGACCCGCTTGCTGGCAAAGCGCCATGGATTGCCCACTTCAGAGGTTTGAATGATAGCGCCTTGCGCATTGATTAGAGTTTCCTCACCAAACGTGGTATAGCGATAGGCTTCGCAAGGTTTGCCTGTAGTGGCATCAATGAGGCCAACGACATGGCCTTGATGGTCATGAGTGGGCGCGAAGGCGCGTCCTTTGATTTCGATGGCAACAGCAGCGCCAAGCTATACTGAAATTCTCATGGATATTTTCTAAAGAAAAATCAGCAATCGTCTTCAGGAGATTTGATTGTTTTTAATTGATCTTCAATAAGCGTTTCAAGTTTATGAAGAGCTTCATCGATGATTCTAATGTCTTTTTGATCTAAATATTCTTTTTCATCGGCAAGAGCAAATGCGTAGACTTCTTCTAAATCAAGCCAACTAGTTCCAAGATCTGCTTTCCAATCTTGATTGGGATCCTCTAGTATATTAATTAGAGATTCTACATCGTTTATAAGCCAAGAAAGATAAGATTTGCCATTTTTATATTCATTAATCTTAGTCATAATTAAATTTAATTGTCTGAAATCAAAATCGCTCATTGTTTTCTACTGTTTTAGGTAAACATGGACTAGTCTAAAAATTTAGGTAAACATGGACTAGTCTAAAAAGATTTTTCTTTTCTCATTCTTCGTTAAGCTTTTTTTGATACCTATCATCAATTTTTTTGAGAGGATCATCTTCACCATTAATAAGCATGTCTGCAAGTAGCCACAATTCATCTTCCGAATATTCAAATTGAGGGTCATCTTCCATACTTAATAAGCTTATCAATACTTTCCTGGAATAGGGTGTTAGAGCTCTTAGATTATTTGATTCAATTTTAAGAGCCCAACGAGAAAGCCTTAAAACATCAAAACCTTTTTTTAGTTCCGATTTTAAAGCTTCCCCTAATAATCGTTCGTCTATTACTTTACTTTCCATTAATTATAACCTAGTTTCCGCTGCTGTTGGAGGATAATGTTGGCACGAAACTTCTTGTCCGTTGATTTGTTTTGGATGCACTCTATTTACATTACTAGAATGGTCATAACATTCCATCCATGTTCTTGTATTTCCATTCTTAGGATTATATTCCGTTACATAGCCTCTTCCTCTAGTAGCACCTTGGTTTCTAGCCGGTACTTCTATTTCATAATAGCGAGTTCTACCATCTGCCAATTCTCGCACTTTCACAGCGTTTTGTTGAGCTGTTTCTAATCGAGAAAGCTTTTTATTTAAATTAATACCAGCATTAACACTTTCAGCGCCACGATTAACATTAACAGGTATTCCAGGTTTGGAAATATACTTGGCTTCTTGTTTTAAAGCTTGGCTAGCCATTTTAGCTTCAAGCATTCCAATCCGCGCAGCTTTGACTACTCCAACTGCTCCTTTGGCTAGTCCATAGCCTCCCATTGCTAGTGAAGCGACTTCTAACGTTGTCGTTGTTCCGCTTCGAAAGGCTTGATAGATGGCATTATTAGCATCGACTCCCATAGTTTGTTGGACGAACGCATCAGTTGCTGCTATCTGATTGCTCTGAGAAATCGCGAAAGCTTGCTGGATTTGGATCTTTTCTTCTAACGAACACTCTAAATCATCACAGCCTGCTGCAAAGGCCAGCGATTGAAAAAGATAAGCATGGCTAGTTAGGAAATCGAAACAACCATGAACACAACCGGCAAAGGCTGCATAAAGGTTCTCTTTTGTTTCTTGCCATTGAACACTAGCCCATGCATCATTACCGGCATTATCGCCAAACACAGGCGAGTATTCATTAGAGATACCATCAAAATAATTAGGATTGGTTGCCACATTGCAGCCATCGCGGTACGCTTCGCCGACGAAGCCATAGGCATCAAAGGCAGAAAGGGGACTGTGATGCAAGTAGGCATAGAGGTTGGGGCCATCGGCAAAACCGAGGGGATCAGTTGTTGTCCAGCGTCCGTTGCTTGGATCATAAAAGCGTCTGCCGAAGTAGACCCAGCCTGTTTCCGGATCGACCCGCTTGCTGGCAAAGCGCCATGGATTGCCCACTTCAGAGGTTTGAATGATAGCGCCTTGCGCATTGATTAGAGTTTCCTCACCAAACGTGGTATAGCGATAGGCTTCGCAAGGTTTGCCTGTAGTGGCATCAATGAGGCCAACGACATGGCCTTGATGGTCATGAGTGGGCGCGAAGGCGCGTCCTTTGATTTCGATGGCAATGGCTGCGCCAAGCTCTGCTCCATGGCCTGTTCCAAGAATACGCAATTCTTGAATCTGGCCTTTCGCATCGACCATGCCGATTTCATTTTGCCCTTGGTAGAAGTAACGTTCTGAGAGTTTTTTTGACGTCTTACTGAGGCGGCGATTTAAGGAATCATAGCGATAGTCAAACGTTCCTTGAGGCGACTTAACTTGAATGAGGCGATTTAATGCATCGTACTTATAGGTGGTTGTTTGACGCCCTTGCTTCTTCTGAATCAAATTGCCATCGAGATCATATTTGTAAGAGCTATCCTGATCTTTTAAAAGCTGATTCAGGTGATCAAGGGTATAACTCTTTTGATCTTTAGAGAGGCGATTATCAATGGAATCGACTTGATAAAGATGTTTGCGATGTCCTTGTTCGCTTTGAAGCTGATTTAAAGGTGTATAGCCAAAGCGATAGTCTTGCTGTCCTAACAAATCATCTATGTGTTTCACACTCAAACGACCAATTTTGTCATAGCCATTATCGGGAATGGTTTGTGAATAGCCGGGTGTTTGAATCGTTCGCTGTCTTTTGGAAAGATCGTATTGGTAGTTTGCTTGACCAGCTTGTCCAATCAGTTGTGAATGCAGAAGGCTGCCAGCCTGATCGTAGGTTTCATAACTATGGTTATAAAGAGGAGTTCCCAGTTTAAGACGCGTCACGCTGCGCAAGTAAGCTGCGTCATACTGATAGTCGATAGTGGAACCATCTGGTAGCTGAATGACACTGATGCGTCCCGCACGATCATAGTGATAACCCACGCTAAGTCCATTGTCTAGATTTTCCTGAATCAATTGCCCAAGCTCATCATAGTGGCGCTTGGTCGCAGTTTTATTATTAAGATCGCGAACTTCGGTCACGAGGTGATTGCGGTTATAGCTATAGGCGTAAGAAAAGGAGCGATCGTTTGCACTAAAGTGGCTCAATCGTCCTTGAGAGTCATAGTTGTAAAGGATCTTGGTGCCGCTTGGCTTGATAGTTTGATCTTTTTGACCAAATGAATTGTACGTGGTTCGTGTAATGCGTTGCTGGGGAGTTCCAAGCGCTTCAATCATCGCTGTCTCTTGACCCATGACATTGTGATGCCAAGCATAGCAGTATTGGCTTTTAACAGTTCCTTCAATGATGACATCTTCAACGACTTTTTTTAGGTTACCGGATGGGTCAAAATAGCGTTGCTGATTGGATATCACGGCTCCAAATGCATCTTTACTTGTGACTGTGACAACCCGTCCCATGGCATCGTGAACGTTTTCTACGCTTTTTCCTAAGGCATCGGTTTGAGTGGTTTTTAAAACCATCTGACCCCATGCATTGTGATGGGCATAGTCATAGGCAATATAAGACTTATTTCCCTCTGCATCGGTAAAAGTAATCGGCTTGCGATCGCTATTATATTCGGTATGGGTGATGCTCGGGCCAGCTTCTGTCATTTGTGCAACAGTGATGCGATTACCGAGGCTGTCATATTCATAAGAGGTGTGCTGTAAAACGGCTCCATTGCCATCGGATAGCTTTTCTTCTATCACGTGGCCGAGCAGATCATAGGTAAATTGTTGAATGGACTTGTCTGTTTGATTCTCGCCAAACCAGATTGTGACTGTTGAAAGACGGCTTAAAGAATCATAGGCTAATTCTTTGCATTGATTTCCTTTCATTTCTGATATGAGTCGACCGGCCCCATCGTAGCGATAATGAGTAGTCAATCCTTCCGGATCGGTTGAGGAAACAAGGCGGAATCCTTCATAGTGCTTAGACTGCGAACTGAGAAGCTTGCTATCAGCCCAAACCTCTTCAACTACAATACGCCCTAGAAAATCTCTTTGATAACGAGTTTCTGTGCCATTGACAGCAATAGATTTGGCAAGGGTGCCATCTAAATTGTATTCAAATCGTTCTTTTGTGCCGTCGGGATGTAACACGCAAACTGGTTTACCGCGTGCATTGTAGCTCGTTGTTGTAGTCTCCCCATTGGCATTGGTGGAGCTGACAGGACGATTAAATGCATTAAAAGGCATAGAGATATGGTGCAAGTTAACTGGCTAAGCCAAAGATCTTTACTAGAAACTGCGTTCTTTTGTTTTAAAAAGTGCTGTGAAGATTAGTTTTTTCTTAAACATTTAACCATCAATGACTTTTGGTGAAATATCGAAGGTTAAGCAAACGCTATGAATATCGCACAACAATTGGTGAATCAATGATTTACCTAACAGGAATCAGGAACATGCTTAGGAGAATAAGCCCCTATGTGCAGACTTTCCAGACAATCTCTTAAGAATTTTAGAATGATAAATGCAATACGACCAAATCAAAATCTGTATATATTTAATCAAATTAATTTTTAAATCATAAGTTTATGATGAAAAAAATTAGAGAATATGTTTCATTCGTTGATTAATTAAACTCGTCAATTAAAGTGAAATTCATATTGATTGCTATTAACCTAAATTCAAAAAAACATCCTATACCCAAGGAAATTCAAAAATTGGCAGCAGGAGCTTGAATAGGGTGAAATTTATCCCTGACTCGACCTCTTAACATCTGACCCAAAACTGAACCTACAGTTACAGACGATAGCACAGTAAAAAATCCGAAGACGGCCTCTCTAAAATCGTCAACGTGCTCATAATAAGTATTATAAATCACCCCCTTCTTAATCCACCCGTAAGCAGGCTGTACGTTATGTGTTGGGTGCACGCCATCGATAAAGCAGATCGTTTCATCTGGAGGAAGCTCTTGTCGAAGTTTATTGTACTCAACCAACCACTTTTCTTGCTGTTCCTTGTTGGCCTTTCCGGGTACAACAGCGGGTTTTTTGTAAGAAAACCCATGTCTTTGTAGCCAATCCCTCAGCTCACGAACGGTGTAGGCGATTCCAAAAACAGCTTCTACATATGCTACAATATCCTTGACATAGAGGTAAGTATGTTTTTGAAGGTGAAGTTCAAGTTTCTCAGATTGCACTCTAGAAAGCTTCTCTTTTGATCCGCCACCCTCTGGGCATAATTTTCTAGAAGAGTCATAGTCTTGAATGTGATTGCGAACAGCCTCGTCAGAGATTAATAAGGCCTCTGCGATCTGTCGAAGAGACCATCCTTTGTCGTGAAGTAAGACCGCTTTGATCCGATCACGTATCCGACCATCTCGTTCTTGTTTATGTTGTGATGTGAGCTTTGCCCGTTCTAAGTCGCCTAGTGTCATGAGCGACATGCTAAACAAAAGTTAAATTTCTCGTAAACCAATTTTTGAATCACTTTCAGTATATCATCCCAACCAATAAACCCAGAATTAATGCTACAATAGACTCTATTATATACAGCATAGTAACCTACTTATTTCCAATAACATATTGTTTTAAAAAAAGTCTCGTATTATCTTCTTTTTAGACCCTACAGGGTCTACCAGCTCCTTCGTGCTTACCCCCTTTTCCTCCGATTTCTTTCAATGCATATTTAGCCCCAACTTCTTGGCTAACTTCAAATAAGCTTTCTTCTTTAAGAATATTATCGAATCTGTGTCTTTTCAAAAATTCGAACACGATAAATCGTCTCAGTTTGCTTGAAGGTTATTGTTTAACAAGTTCATTTTTTATTGAAGTTTTTCATATGGTTTGCTAAACATTTGTCAAATAAAATATTTAATACTCTAAATAGATCTAACGAAGGAAACTAAATGATTAGTAGTCAAAAGAATACAGTCAAATTTAAGGTGTTATCCTCTAAATCTGAAAGACTATTTTGGTGGGATGTTACGTTTTTTTGCTTCAATTAGGAATGCCTGATGAAAGCTATCTATTTATTGTGGGTGGTGTTCGGAATGATGGTATCTCTTGCATGTTTTGCTGATGATTCAGATACCCGCTTGACAGCAGAATGTGAACCGATAGCAACAGTGGCTGATTGTGTAAATGTTATTTCCGGCGATTACTTCGAAGCCCATGCTGATATCCGATTTAATGATAGTGATTCATGGGGACTTAGTCGCTTCTATGACAGCGGCCATTTAGTGGATCGATCTTTTTTGGGGTTTGGATTCGGCTCTAATTTTCCTTTTGAAGCGAAAGAACCTAAAAAGAACAATAAACATAGCGATGGATGGGTAGAAGAAAGAGAGGGATGCTGTATCCCTTATCGCAGTAGCAAGGGTGTATTATCAACTTATAAGATTGATAAGCGCATTTTACAAAAAGGGTACACGAACCTTTCAAGGCCAGCTCTTAAGCCTCATGTCAATATTGCCAATATGGAAGGGAAATTTAAAAAAGAAGGATGGGAAATCAAGTCGGGAAATGGATCTGAGCGCTTTTATGGAAAGTATAAAATAACGGACTCTGGAAATAATGAGACGACTTCTTATTACGATTTGAGGCAGGAAATTTTGCCCAATGGAAATCGAATGCTATTTAGCTATGCGAACATGGGTGAGATGCATTGGCCTTCTAGGATCGCATTGACAGATCCTAAAGGAGAAGTGATTCTAAGCGAACTTGTTTTTCAATATAGCAAAGACCTTGTTCGTGTTTCAAACGATCGTGGAGATACGGTTGCCTATCTAAAGAGTAAAGAAAAACGTAAATCTGTCACAAAGGCGGGGACAACATGGAAAACCGCTTTTTTTCTAACAGATGTGCATTCTCCCCAGCATACGCCTGTCAAATACCATCTAGCAGATAACAATGATAGCAGCGCTTTTTGTGTTGCAAAGGTCGAGAAGATAGATGGTCGGTATTTGAAAATTTCCTATAACGACCAAAGTAAAGTGAAGTCTTTGGCTGGTCCTTTAGGGGCTCAAGGCGAAGAAAAGATTTTTCAGCGCTTTTTTTATAAAAAACAGCATACACAAGTTTTGGACGCTTTTGATCAATTAACGACCTATCATTTCTGCTCTAATAAACGTTTGACGGCTATTGCTTACTATGACGTGAAAAATGGTAAACAGCCGAATATTGGAAAAGAGGGGGCTAAAGAAGAGAATTTTGATCTATTAAAGGAAGAGCGTTTTTCTTGGAAGACTGAGGAGGGGAAAGAAGGATGGTTAACTTCGAAAACGATTGTCGACGGAGCAGGGCATATTTTACAGAAAAATGCTTATCGTTACGATGATCATGGAAACTGTGTTAAAGAAATCTGGAAAGGCAATTTAACAGGTCGTGGGTTTGACGTTTTTTCAGAAAAAGATGAGCTAACATCTAACGGTGTCGAGAGCTATGAAAAACGGTATAAATATTCTAATGATGGTTTCAATCTTCTACTGGAAGAAACAACACCTGAAGGATTAACGACCCGTTATGCCTATATTCCTCGTACGAATAGACTCATCAGCAAACTTGTTTTATACGATGGTAAGATTCAAGAGAGAACATTCTATGAATACCATCCTTATGGAGTATTAATTCAAACAATCGAAGACGATGGAAGCTCGGATAAAGATTTCGATTTGACGGATGTAACGATCAGACGTGTTAAAAAAATCGAAGCTGATCTCCGCTCTCGCTCTCCCAGTTTTGGAAAGCCTCTCGCTATTCAAGAGAGCTATCAAAATCACCATACAGGCGGCCAGTTAGTCAATTTGAAAACTGTCCGCTTCACTTATAGTCCAAGGGGACTTGTCAGTTGTGAAAAAGTGTACGACGCAGAAGATCAATTCAGATATCAAGTGTTAACTGAGTATGATGAGAAAGATCGTCTCATCTTAAAAGTGGATCCACTTGGTCAACAAACGCGTTATGCTTACGATCACAATGACAATAAGACAGAAGAAGAACTCCTAGGTTCAGGCAAAAAGACGGTCTATGTGTATGATACTGCAAATCGCATGATCCAAAAGAAAGAGAGTCATAAAAATGAGAGAGATGAGGAGATCATTTTTAATCTCTTCTATACATATGACGCTCTTAATCGTCTTACATCTGAGCAAGATGCTTTTGGTAATGTGACTTCCTATACCTACGATAGACTTGGACGCCAAACAGGTTGCATTAAACCGACTGTGTTGGATTCAAACGGACAGGTGTTTTCCCCAACAGTAAAAAGGGTCTATAATCTCCTCAATCAATTGATAGAAGAAACGGATGAAAATGGGCATACGACAAAAACACGTTACACGGTCTATGGTAAACCGACCTATCTTGAACATCCAGACGGGACCGTTGAGCGGTTCGAATACTACTCAAATGGCCGCTTAAAGCAAGCGTGGCAAGCAGACGGAACCTCTTCTCATTATATCTATAATCCGAAAGGACAAGTCACTCTAGAAGAAGCATTTGATGCAGCAGGTATTCTTCTTTCAAAGCAAAGCTATAGTTATAAAGGATCACTTTTACAATCTAGCATTGATGCGATGGGCGTCAAGACCTCTTATTTTTACGACGGGGCAGGCCGTAAAATTCAAGATGTTTGTCGAGATCATCAGGTCACTTATCACTATGACCCTTTGGGGCGTATATACAAAGTCATTCATAGGGGCGAAGAGGGGCAGCAACGCGTTGAATGGACTGATTATGACTATTTAGACCGCATAGTCCTTAAGCAACAATTGGATGAACGCGGCATAGTGTACGGCAAGGAAGCATTCTGTTATGATAGTCAAGGCTATTGTACGAATCATACCATTTATCACCAAGATAACCAGCCTGCTAGTGAAGAGAGTGAGTTTTATCCTTGGGGGGCCTTAGCAAGGAAAAAAGATGCTCTTGGACAGATTACTGAATATACCTATGAGTTTAGCCATTACAATGCCCTCAATCAAAAAGTTCTCAAAAAAACAGTTAAAGAGCCATCAGGCCGTCATATCATTGAGGTAGAGGATGCTTGCCATCGTTTAGTGCAGCAGGAAACTTATCATCCCCATTTAATCGCTTTGACGCAGTTCAGCTATGATGGTAAAGACAATCTAATTGTACAGCGAGAAGCCGTTATCAACAAAGAAGTCATTGAAGGTTATTATACGATTGAGAGAAGCTATAATTCGAGAGACTTGCTTGAAAAGATAGTTGAAAAGCCAGCCTTGAAAACAACTTGTTATCAATATGATGCAAGAGGTCGTTTAGCAGCAAAAATAAAATCGGATGGGGTTCTTTTAAGTTATCGCTACAATCCCTTAGGTCATCTGATAGAGTTGACTGCAAGTGATCGTAGCCTATCCTATATCTATCACTATGATTTGCAAGGCCATTTACTCGGGATCCATGATGCGATTCACAATAAGCAACAAAAACGCTCTTATGATTGCCTCGGACGATTAGTAGAAGAAAATCTAGGTAATCAGTTAATCCTTCGCTATCGCTATGATCCTTTTGACCGGATTAAAAATCTGATTTTTCCCGATGGATCATCGATTCATTATACTTACAATGCCTTTCGACTTACACATGTTGAGCGTTTAAGCAAGGATGAAAAGAGCCTCTATACATGCCAAATCCCTGAATACGACTGGTGCGGCCGAATACGATCACGTCAATTGCCATTTGGCACAGTTGACTATACCTATGATCTCTTGGGAAGGCCCCTTTCTATTCAAGGCCCTGAGTGGAGCCAGCAGATTCATCGTTATGATGGATCTGGAAATTTGCTTTCACAATCCATTCAAGATACAGACGGTAAATGGAGCGAGCAATTTGGGTATGACGGCCTTAATCAGCTCATTTCAGAAAAAGGAGTCTTAACAAATGACTATTGTTACGATTCGCTTCATAATCGACGAGAGCATAATAAGCAGATTAATGAGATCAATTCGCTTAATCAACTTGTTAAAGATGCGGATAGCGACTATGCCTATGATGCCAATGGTAATCTTGTAGAGCAAACTAATCCTAATGCTCTTTATCATTATGATGCACTAGATCGCCTCTCTACTCTTGTTTCAGACGGACAAATCACTCATTTTATTTATGATGGGTTGGGACGTTGTCTTGAAATAAGCGATCAGAAATCTCATCGCTGTTTACTCTATCAAGGCGAACAAGAAATCGGATCTTGGGAGAATGGAGAGTTAAAAGAGCTTTGCGTCACCCATTCTGAAAGCATGCTTCATCCGATGTTGGCAATCGAGTTAGAGGGAAAACCTTTTGTCCCTATTCAAGACCATAGACGCAACCTATGTTGCTTATTGGACTGGAAAGGACATTACATTGAATCGCATCGTTATAGTGCTTTTGGCTTGGTTGCACCAACCTTTAAAAAAGCACAGACCCCTTGGCAATTTTCCGGTAAGCGCACAGTTGCTCATCTCGTTTATTTCGGTCATCGTTTTTATTCCCCACAAATGGGAAAGTGGTTGAATCCTGATCCAAGTGGCTTTGAAGATGGTCCTAATCTCTATGCTTATGTACACAACAATCCTTTAATGCACTTTGATTTGTTGGGGCTATTTGATTTAGATTTGACGGATAAGACCTTTTTAGAAAGAATGCAAGCACTCGATTTTGAAAGTTTTGCTTCGCAAGCAGAGTTTAGTCCGACTTATTTTTCAGGTTATTCAGCACAAGGAATGCGTCAAGGCTTGTGGAATGCTTACCGTTCTCCTTTTATAACCGCTAGCAATAACTACGATAGGTATGTTGATTTTAATGAAGGGGACTTCAATAAACGATTTGAAGGGCTAAGTTCTCAAGAGTATTTAAGTCAGCTTGGATTGATAAGCGGGGAAGCGCTCGGAACTGGAGTGCAAGTTGCTGCTATTCTTGTTTTAACAAAGGAAGTTGCAGCTTTAGCTGGAGCGTCATTGCTTCGCGCTGGAATTGGTGCGACAAAACTCTTTTGGAATAAGGCTATTACTCAAGCGGCGGCTGAAAATTCAACAACTAGAATTACAGAAATTGCCAAATCTCAATTTTCACATTTATCCGAAGCTTTTCTCTCCGCCAAGAAATCCTTGGGAGTAAATCAAGAAGCATTAAAGTTGGCTAGAGAATTAAATTTTACTTCCACAACAATGGAAAGAATGTCCAGGCCTCATAGATACGTCCCTCGACATATTCTTGCTAAAGCTATATTAAGTGGTAAGAGAGGGATCGATCCTCAAGGTTCAAAAAATGCCATTCAAATTGTTGAACAGGTGTTCATCAATAAAAAACCATACAGGCTTGAGATTATTTATAATGAATCAGAAAAAAGAATACTTCACTTTCACTATGAGAAATAAAAATGACTTTAGAAATTGCAGTTATTGAAAATAAAAATATAGAAGATGTCCATAGTAGCTACCAGCAGGGGCAAGCATACTATGATCAAAATGATTACGCATTAGTTTATAAAACTAATTACTACAATTATAATTATTTTGAGTTAGATAAAAATAGTTTTCAAGTTATGCAGGGTACTCTTGCAATAGTCTTCGATGTTAATAGTAAAAAGTTCAATTATTTAGATTCTTTTACTAACAAAGAAAAATGGAATCTTCAAGATGATTTAAAATTTAAAAAAGATGCCAGAGGACAATTGCAAATAGTAAAGGAATTTGATGATGATGATAGATATACTTTTCCTGAAGAACCACAATACTTCTATTCGAAAAATGGGATCTTAAAGATAGCATTAACCGAAAATGAAGGAGATGCCATTTTTTATGAGGTAGCGTCCAATTTGGTTGTTGGATTGCGTGACGGAAGAATAGTGTCTATTTATCTAGATAAAATTAATTTCATCTAAAATTAGAGATGCAAATGTTTCGTTGCCCTTGTTGCGGTTATTTAACATTGCCAGAGCCTGAATCTGGAACATTTGAAATATGTCAGGTGGATGATGATGTCCAATGAAGAAGAAAGCTTGAGAAAAGCTTGTTACAATTATAAGATTTTTGGGGCTTCTTATAGGAGATTTAAAAATGATATCAGACTTCCATTACCAGATGAATTCCTTAATTCTTTTGATATTTCAAAGATGGAAAGAATGCCAGGTCGCATAGGTACGTTCCTCTAGATATTCCGCTAAAGCTATAAAGTGGGCGATCCTGATTAAATTACCAGAAATAATTGAAGATCTGTAGAAATCAAAAAAAACCGCTAGTCTGAAAGATCGCATTCTTTGAAAGGATCTTCAAAGAGTATCTAGGTAATCAGGTTACTTGTTAAAGCAGCCGATCGATACCCTCTCAGGCTAACGGTTACGGATCTTGACCCATGCTTGCTGACCATCTCCAAGTAGGTTTGAAGTGGTTTGTTTTTATTAGTCATTTACGTTATAGCTAGCCTACCCTTTTCGGGTAACATCTCTCTGTTTTTTTCTGAATTCTATACCCTGTTCTTTAGCCATTTCTAGTTTATAATCTTGCGTATCTTTTTGTTTATCAATTGTTTGAGCGATAGCGCCTGGCGCGTTGATTTGGGGCTTCTCGCCAAACGTGGTATAGCGATAGGCCTCGCAAGGCTTGCCTGTAGTGGCATCAATAAGGTCAATGACATTGAATTTTTAAAGGACGATGTTAATTAAATAATTTTATCTGCAAACATTTATGTTTGTAGGCTAATGTTTTGAGATACCCAATTTTCTTTTGTAATACCAAATCCTTCTTCTGATTTTTGAAAAGCATCTTCCAGGGAGTCTGTCAAGTAGTCTTGGTTAGATGTTTCTGAATATGGATCTTTATAAACAATTAAATAAAAACCGATTACATCTTCTTCAATAATAAGTTTAATAAATTCATTTTTGTATAAAAATTTTAACATATTTATTACTCCGTACCAATGGAAATTTCAACTTAAGCAAAAGACCACATTGAAGAATTAGATAAGTTAGTCGTTGCTGGGGCTAGGGAATGAGCTCAGGTGCTATTAAAAAAGAGCTAACTTTTAAATCGATTGTAAACTTGCATCGTGCCAAGGTAATTTATCAAAATCAATCATCGTTATTAAAATAAATGGTCATGAGGGGCGGGGGTACGTCCTTTGATTCCGATGAAAATTACTATAAAAATTTCTTGATATTACCTAAGAGAATTTCACTTTCATTTCAGAAGAATTTACATCATTAATGATTATAATATTCTTCTCGTCCAGTCGTTTTTCTTCTTTATATAGCGCATACGCATTATGCTCTAAGTTAAGCGTTGAGCTGCTCTTTGAAACGGTCTAAAGTTTTAGAAGAGTAATATTACTCTTCTAAATACCTCTTCTTTGCTTTCTCTAAAACTTCTAATGCTACATCTAAAGGAAATTCCCAATAATCATTAACGGGATGAGAGTAAAAGTGAATAATTGGAGTATCTGTTTCTGTCGAAATTTCAACCCATTGAGCATTATTATAATGAATTTCACATACACAGTTTTCCTTATCAGGTAAACTTGCAATAACCACTCTAAAATTTTTTAAAATTTCGTTATTTGTTAGCATAAAATTAGGGCTCCAAAAATCCGATTAAATTGCCTTTTGAAGAAAATCTTGCTCCACCTTGGCCAGGAATTTGAATATCAACCAAGTCTCCATAGGTTCTGCTATTCCAGCTAATAATTTCTTGGTTAGGATGGGTTAAAATATTATCAAGAATGTCTTGTCCTTGAGAATTCACTTGAGAAATATTTCCTTTAGCCTTAGGAAATGCGGTTTTAGGTCTATCTCCATGTTTTTGTAAAGCACGTCCAGCTTTAGTCAGCCCGCCTCTGTCAATAACCTTTTCAGCTTCGGAGAGTTGATCTGATGTTAAATGAGAAGGTAATTTCCCGCTAGAAGTTGCTAACTTTGAATTTGAAGCGGATACTAGTTTTTTTGATTCTTTAACTTCTTGTTTAACTAAGCCTTTTGCCATTCTGGCTTCAAGCATTCCAACCCGCGCAGCTTTGACTACTCCAACTGCTCCTTTGGCTAGTCCATAGCCTCCCATCGCTATTGTAGCAACCTCTAGGGTTGTTGTGGTACCGCTTCGAAAGGCTTGATAGATGGCATTATTAGCATCGACTCCCATAGTTTGTTGGACGAACGCATCAGTTGCTGCTATCTGATTGCTTTGGGAAATCGCAAAGGCTTGCTGAATTTGCAGCCTTTCTTCTAACGAACACTCTAAATCATCACAGCCTGCTGCCAAGGCCAGCGATTGAAAAAGATAAGCATGGCTAGTTAGGAAATCGAAACAACCATGAACACAACCGGCAAAGGCTGCATAAAGGTTCTCTTTTCTTTCTTGCCATTGAACACTAGCCCATGCATCATTACCGGCATTATCGCCAAAAACAGGGGAATATTCATTGGAGATACCATCAAAATAGTTGGGATTGGTTGCTACATTGCAGCCATCGCGGTACGCTTCGCCGACGAAGCCATAGGCATCAAAGGCAGAAAGGGGACTGTGATGCAAGTAGGCATAGAGGTTGGGGCCATCGGCAAAACCGAGGGGATCAGTTGTTGTCCAGCGTCCGTTGCTTGGATCATAAAAGCGTCTGCCGAAGTAGACCCAGCCTGTTTCCGGATCGACCCGCTTGCTGGCAAAGCGCCATGGATTGCCCACTTCAGAGGTTTGAATGATAGCACCTTGCGCGTTGATGAGGGTTTCCTCACCAAACGTGGTATAGCGATAGGCCTCGCAAGGTTTGCCTGTATTGGCATCAATGAGGCCAACGACATGGCCTTGATGGTCATGAGTGGGCGCGAAGGCGCGTGGCGTACTCACTACTTTTACGATGGCAGTAGTTACACCCCCTCCAGCATATGCCCAAATTGGATTCAATGATATCGCTTTCTGGACTCGTTCTGAAGAGCTAGCAAAAAAAACTCTCTTAGAAAAAATTCAAGAAACACCATATCAAGAATATGAAATTAACGAGCTTTTAAATTTAAACATTCCGTATTTTTATCAAATTCCTGGGAAAAAGCATTTGTATAATGGAAATGGGCAAGAATATTCAAATGTTTTCAGTGAAACGGCTGTTGAAATAATTGAAAGTCAATTTCTAAGTCGTTCAAAAAAGAAAAAAGAATTTGATCTTGAGATTATATCTCGTCACTTACCTCTTAATACTGCTTAACAATTTAAAATTGAATGGATTTATTTTGATTAAAACGTTTCAAACAGTTTTTTGGTCTTTAAAGCAATTATGGAAGGCTGCCCCTATAGAATTAATGGTTGTAAGCTCTTTCGTTTTAACCCAAGGATTGACTCCAGCTGCATCTCTATTCGCTATTCAGGGGGTTGTTAATTGGATAGACTCTACCACTTCTTTTCCAACTCTTTTTGTCATTTTATGGGGTGGAATGTTATTTATCGAAACTGTTATGACCCCTATTATTTCTATTTACCGTCTAAATTTAAATGAAAAGATTTTAGAGCGCTGTAATTTACTTCTTATGGAAAAGGCAAATGCTCTAGATAGTCTCGAACCATTTGAAAATCCAAAATTTTACGATGAAATGCAATTTCTTAAAAATGAAAGTTCTCGAAAGCCTTTGAATTTTGTTTACATTATTACGGGATTTGCAAGAGATTTTATTACACTTATATCTATTTTAGGAGTTTTATTTTCAATTGCTTGGTGGATTCCTTTTTGTATGTTATTGGCTGGCATTCCTCATGCCTTATCGACCTTTTGGTTTGAAAAGCAGGCTTGGGATCAAATGCTATTTAACAGTCCTGAATCTCGCAAAATGGCGTGGCTTGCATCATTACCTTTGGACTCAAGAGCTGCAAAGGAGATCAGACTTTTTGATTTTGGAAGTTTCTTATCAGATAAGTATAAGGAAATTGTCAAAAAGACTCATGAAGCGCTTTCTAAGGAGCGATGGGAAAAATCGAAATTATTTATTCTTTTATCAGCTTTAACAGTGATTGGGAATATCGTAGTTTTGAGCGTAGTACTATTACAAACCAAGAATGGTGGACTATTGTTTGCCGGATTCATTGTAGTCATTCAAGCTATTTTTATGACTCAAACGCAATTAGCAAACTGTATTGCCAATTTTGGAATGTTCGCACCGGCACTTCTTTTCTTCTCCAAGCTGCGAAATTTTCTTAAAAATCATCTTAATCAAAATTTAAGAATAAACAAAGAACCTTTGCCAAATTTTATTCACGAAATTCAATTTAAGAATGTGACTTTTAGATACAGCGATGGTAGAGAAGCTCTCTCAAATGTCTCTTTTACGATTAAGCATGGAGAAAAGATTGCCATTGTTGGTGAAAATGGGGCTGGTAAGTCAACTATTGTCAAATTGCTTTTGCGTTTTTACGATCCTACAGAGGGCAGCATTACAATCAATGGGCAAAATCTTTTACATCTTGAAGCCAAAGAATGGCGTTCTAAAATTAGTGGTGTGTTTCAAGATTTTGGGCAGTATCATTTTAGTATTAAAGAAAACATTTCTCTAGCTTTGAGGGATTGTAGCGAAGATTCAATCCTTCAAGCCACCCGAAAAGGAGGCTTTTTTCCCATTCTAGAGCGTCTTCCCTTGAAATTAAATACATTGTTGGGAAAAGAATTTGGAGGCACAACTTTATCTGGTGGAGAATGGCAGCGTTTAGCAATGTCTAGAGCCTTTTTAAAAAACGCAGATCTGCTTATCCTGGATGAACCCACAGCTTCTTTAGATCCTCCAAATGAACAAGAAACGTTTAAGAAGTTTGCGGAACAGGCTGATACATGCACAACCCTTTTAATTACACATCGACTTGGATCCATTAAAATGGCAAACCGAATTCTCGTATTAAAAAAAGGTTGTTTAATCGAACAAGGTACCCATACCTCTCTTCTTAGTTTAAAGGGAGAGTATGCCCATCTTTTTAATATTCAAGCAGATCAATATCTATCGAACTAGTTTGCATTGTCATTCAACAGTCTGATCTGGTGCTAATAATGTGCAGTTTGGAAAGGCCAATACATTGAATCGCCTCGTTATTGTGCTTTTGGCTTGTCTGCACTAACCCTTAAAAAGACTATATGCCTACGTACGCAACAATCCTTTAATGCACTGAGATCTGTTAGGACTATTTGATTTGGATTTGACGGATAAGACCTTTTTCGAAAGTACATTTCCTCGCTGAAACAACTCTTCGGTTGACAATAAGCCGTTCATCAATCTCTTTAAGTATGTCCGAGCTAATCTTTCAGTTTTGTACAACAAAGCTTGCATTTCAATTTTGGTGAAGAATCAAGAGAAGTTCAAGAACATCTTACTATTGGATCGGCCACAGATGCACTTTTGTGGGGCCATCCATAAGACAAATCCTATTATCAAAATAATTTGCCCCACATCATCACTGTGTTCTTAACCTAAGTTCCAACATTTATGTAATTTTGCATCACATTCCTTTAGTTTTGATGGGGTAATGTTGAAAACAGATAGAAAGAATCCAAGAATTAACAATTTGATTTGAAAAAGGCATAACCAATTTGTTTTGATTATTTTCTATCTTTTTCCTGTTGATCTTCTTTGCCATTGTTATATCCCTCAACAACAAAAAAGACTCCTCCCATTGCTAATTCTTTTCCTGTTTGCACACAAACAGGAATTTTTAAAACATTTCCCGCAATGACTAAAAATCCGCCACCTAATATCATTGAAACTCCTACAGCTAAACGCCAAGGTAAATCTTTTAATTCTTTTTCTTCTTCTTCCTTATCATGATGGCCACGTGCTTCGTTATAAATAAATTCGTATTCTTGAAAGCTTAGATTAGGAGCATCTTCAAGGTAAGCCGCTATACATAAAGCTCTATTTTGAGCTTTCTTTTCTTTTTTCTTGATAGCCTTTCGTACTTTATCAAATTCTTTATCAAGATCAATTTTTGCCCTGTATAGTTCTCTACTTCGAGCTTCATTTCCACATTTTTTCGATAAGCTTTTCCATACGAGTCCAGAAAGCGATATCATTGAATCCAATTTGGGCATATGCTGGAGGGGGGTGTAACTACTGCCATCGTAAAAGTAGTGAGTACGCCACATAAAAGTATGCGGTTAACATTAGAAGCATTGAAAAGACTAGCCATGTTGCTGCTCTCTTTATTTTTTTTTCCGGTTTAATTTCTATTTTTTCCAAAAACATAAATATTCGGCCTGTTATTGCAGACGAGAAGATCAATGTAGAGGCGACTAAGATAGATCCATTTAGAAGATTTAACATTCATTTTCCTCTTATTTAACGATTGATTTTCATTCCCTTGTTTTCGATAAGGGATGAGCCAATCCTCTGAAAGCTAAAATAGATTTTAGTGATCTGTAATTTTATTTCTGTTAGTAAATTCATTAGAGTTTTAGAAAGAATTTAGTAGCTTTAATAGCTTTTTGTTGTCAAAAACTGAATTTTTTTGGTCAGCATATGCCCAAATTGGATTCAATGTGGTATGGAAAAGCTTATAAAGAAAATTAAATTCATCTATCATCGATTTTTATTCGATAAAGTGAGATTGTATTTTTTTATCACCTAAATAAAAACCATGTATTAAAAAAAATAGTTTATCACCACTAGACCAAACGAGAAAAATAAATGATCTCAATATTAATTAACTTATTAATATTATCCTTTTTAATTTTTTTTATTCTTTGCTTCTAAACCATAGTATATTTGCATTTTTAAAGATCTTTGGAATTGAAGCCACTAAACAACAAAAAAAGACAGGTCTATACATCTCTTTTGTCTTCCTCGCAAACTTAATCATGCTCTTCTTTACAGCATACTCGGTACTGTTTCACTTTCAATGGTAATCCCACCATCTGCGTATTCTTTTGATTTTAACCTAAAGACGCCAGCTTTGTCATTAAAATGGAAAAGCTGGTTGATAAACTTGTGAAATACAAGGATAAGCTCGATTCCGATAAAGTCATCGATATCATGCTTGATATTAAACATGAAATTGAAAGCTATACTGGAAAAAATATTGATCTAAAGAAAGGACTCGAAAAAAATGTTTGGATGCCCTCTGAACTTCTCTATGGAACGATGAGTAATTGTTTGTTGAAGCAATTCTTTTGATTATCCATCTCCTGCAAAAATTGGCATAATGGAGTATTTTGCAAAGCTTCTGCGCGTCTCGCATACATTTCATGGTATGGTGGAAGCTGAATGGGGAGAGGGTGAATAATCATTTTTTGTTAAATATTTATAAATTGAAAATCAAAAAATTAAAAAGGAAGTTTTTTTATGAGCATTCGTCTTTTTTGATCTCTTATTCTTTCGTGACTTTCTAATCGTCTCCATAGCCTATAAGAATTCACAAAGCCCGATCAGTTGATTCGTGTGTCACAATTACCATTTTGGTTCATAAAATCACCAAATCAGCCTTTAAATATAACAATCGTCTCTTAAATGTTGGCAAAACTAGGGGGTGAAGATAGCGTCCTTTTTCTTCCCTGAGGTTTGTTATGAACATAGTTGGGATTTTTCTGGTTCTTCTTCAATGTCTTAATTTCACCTGATAGTGATTGAATTTTATCATCTTTCTCATCAAGGAGGCTTTGTTGTGTCTGAATTGTGACTTCTTGAGCTTGAATTTTGACTTGGTGTATCTGAATGATTTCTTTTTGTTCCTGCTCTTTATCTTGCAATTCACGAATCCTAGATTTAACACCACCTATAGGCTCTATGAAATTTAGCTTTTCTCCATTTCGCGGAGGCTCTTCTACTTTTTCTTTTGAATCACTCTCTTTTTGTTCATTCTGTATAATGCGGCCACTCTGCTGTATAATCGTTACAGGTCCAAAATTAAAATTAAAGCTGGCATACAAATTGCCACTCTTAATGCATATCCCTGTAAACTTTTTCTCAAAAATTTTAATTAAAGTTTTAAAAAAAGTACACTCCTGCAAATCAATAAAGAAGTACCAGACTTTTCTTACTTTGGATAAACAGGACAGGGATAATCCGGTTGTAGCCAAAGAAATCGATCGGCCCAAAAAAATAACTGAATCACAATTATTTTTTGCTCTTATGTCCTCACGATTTACGGCAGGAGTCATGACCTCTCTTGCAATCAGATTACCGTCGCATCTATTATAATGAATATTTACCATAAATTCATCACCCTTTCGAATTAGTCAGATTATTAAAACACGCCAAATTTCTCTTTACATTTTTCTGCACGAATTTCTTCTATAACCCGGAGAAAAACTTCTGTTACTTTGTGAAACGTGAATTTTTGCATTTCTGGAGAAATAATCAAAGGTTGATATCCGATTTTATCCTTGATTTTATCACTAACAGAATAGTGATGCTTCCTTATTAAAATACAGTACGGTGTTCTATAAGGTACTTTAAAAATCAGTTCTCTAATAGGATCAGTAGAATCTTCATTAAAATCTTCAAATTCGATAGGTTCCGAACAAGGCTCTAGCTCGTCTCTTGGTGTACCAGTCTTCAGCTGGTAGTAATTTCCTATTGCTTCAATACAATCAGTTACCTCCCACAGCGACCGTGCTATGTTATCCTCAAGTGCTTGAAAAAGACCATTCCATCGCTTCTCATCATTACCAAAATATGGATCGACCATGGCTGTATAGCCGAGCTCAGCCAACGCATACCTATTGCAATGATTAATAGCTGCCTCGGTCAATACATCAGACACACGCTTAGCTTTTGAGATTGCCTCAGTCCGTTGTTCTCTCATATATTCTGCAAAGGTTCTTTCTGTTTTTTGTTCAGTCGAATTTCTCTGAGCTGCTTGATTACTACCTGAGAAAAAAAAAGTGGAAAGCGTGCTCAAACCTGAAGACAAATAAGAGATTAATCCCATGTGATTTCACCTAATTAAAAGTTAAAATTTAATTTTGCCGACAATATTCGATATTTTCTTATATAAATCAAGAAAAAATTATCCTATTAAGTTTTTTTATTCCTAAAGAGAATCGGCAAAAAAATGCTATTATTGATTTTGTGAATTGAAAAGGCCGAATGAATCTTAGATTGAGAGAAAAATATTTAAGAGAATAGAAAATAGCCTGTGGGCTACTTCATGAATGGAAGCAACGTTGCTCATATTAAATTAATTTAAAAGAAGACGGACGTTAAAATGGCTGCGCCATTCTTATGAGATATAATTTTCATCCCACAGCTTTATTTAAACAGTATTTTGGGCAAGCCCTAAGGGTTTAAAACTATGCTCAAGACGCATATGATTTTGCTCTGAAAGAGCAATTGCTTCAGATTCATGGCCCGTTTTGATGCGTTCTTGAAACAAATCAAATAGTTTGATGCTTTTTTGAATGATGACGTGTTTTTTATCTAAATTTTTTCTCTCTAATTCGATCTCTTCTTTTTCTTTTACCCTCTCAGCTTCGACTTTTTTGGCAATTATCGACTTGGTTGTGGGAAAAAAACGATCGATTTTTTCTTGCCAACTCTTGAACTTTTGGATCGACTGACTCATTATCCCTTCTTTCAATCTTTTCTTGTGTTGTTATTTTTGTGACTGATTTAAGACATGTTGAAATAAAAGGAGTTCTTTCTTCAGCTGAATCACTCTCTTTCTGTTTTAAAAGTGGAGCTATATGAGTTTGATGGAATTTATCTAAAGCAATCTGTAAGCGATCTTGAGTACTATTATTGATAACAACAAAGCTATAGCGCCTTGTTTGCCCATTTGCATCAACATATGTAAGATTTTTATTTCGAAGCAAACTTAATTGGTCTTGGGTAACAGCTAACGCCAACTCACCATTTTGTTGCTTTAAAACGAGTAATTTAGAATCAATCTCACTTGGATCTTTTTCAAGCAGTTCAGGAGAATCGGCTCTTAAAACCTTGTCACCACATAATGCAGAGTAATTATCATGAGAAAGGCCATTAGAAAAGATCAAATTAATTTTATCCAATAAATACTCTTTATCAGAACCTTCAACTATTACTGCATCTTTTATTTCTTCTTTTTGAATTGGTTTTTTATGTATAGATGAAGCTTTTATGGATTTTTCAGATTGCGTTTGGGGTGTCAGTTTTGCAAATTGGCTATTTATTGAATTTGCGGACTTCGCTACATCTGTACCATTGGTAAAAGTATTTATAATAACTGCTGGCCGGGTGTTTATAGCCCCTGTTTGAGGGCTCGAATGCGCATGTTGATTATCAACTGCTAAATCAAAAGAAGAAGATATTTGGTTATTATTGACATGCATAAATCCTCAAATTTTCAGGTTTGAATATGTTCTACATGTTAATTAGATTATAAAATATTTTTTATAATTTAAACCACAACTTTATTAAGTTGTATTAAGCTAATATGAATATCAACTACAACTTCATCTGGATTCAAAATAGAACCCAGATGAAGAGTAAAAACAGTATGGTTATTTTTTTGAAGAATGTTTTTGAAGCATACTCTCTATACTTGAAGAATGTTTTTCTTTAATCCTACCTTCAATTATATCTAATTTTTCATAGTATTCTGGACCAACACCAAGAATATGAAATTCTTGAGTAATGCCATTTTCATCTACATACTTACGATTCAGTTTTTTTACAGCTTCAACTTCATAATCTCTAACAGCTAAAACTTTTTCGCCATTTTTTCCATCTAGAATAAGAAAAACACGGCCATCGATCAACCTAGTAGTGCCTTGTAAAGGAACTGAAACAGACGGAGTACTTTGTACTGGCTTGCTTTGTAAAGAAGAATCCGTTTTTTTAACCTCTAATTGTGGTTGAACTTTTCTAATTGGACTTTGAGAATTGATACCAAATAAAATAAATTCGCTTTCGCTTTTATTTATTTGTGTGCGGCCTGCAAGAAAAGTCTTTTCATCAAAAGCTATTGTTTTATCTTCATGAAAAGCAGTTGTTAAAGTAATTAGATCGTCTTCATTACCTAACAAAACTGTTAGATCCTGCTTCTCAACAATAAGGTTTTTGATTAGATAAGCATGAGATGGTGTTATGATTGCATCAGCCGACTCTAAAACGAGAGTTCTCGCAAGCGGACTTGTTCTAGCTTTGTTAATACAAAGCTTCAAATTTTCAGTATTAAATGTCTGATTGGGTAGTTCAATCCATCCGGCAGTTGGATATCTAGAAAGAAAATCACTTGCAGAGGCAAGATGGGGGTATTTTTTTAATAAAGCTTCAGGCGCATCTTTAACTTTTTTGAAGAGCTCGGGATTCTTAATGAATTCATCCCTGAAGGGGTCTTCAGTCAAAATTTGCTTTAGCTGCTCATTTAAGAGCTTATACGTTTCTTTATCTAGTTTGCCTTCTTCTTTCAGCTCTTTCCAGCGTGTTTCAAAGAAAGTCACAACTTCTGTTAATTCCTTTGAACCATTGGAAGAGAGAATATCAGCTCTTCTTAGATTTAATAAAGTATCTCTAACCACATTCATATCTAAACAGCTAACACCATCAAGAACCTTTAATAGATAGGTTGCCATTTGTGTAAAACAACTGAAGTAAGCGACTTGCTGCATATAGTTGATCTGATTAAGAGCATCTTCTAAACACGTTTGCCTTCCTGACTCGGAACAAAATAATGATCTTTTTAAAATATATTCAACCAAACGAAACCTAATATTCATCTCTATTTTTATATCAGTCAGGTTCCCATTCAATTTTTGTAAGCACTCAGAAATTTGAGTTTTAACTGCCTCGAGATTTTTTTGTGTTCGTTTGACTTTAAAAAAAGAAGATTTGTAATCATCAGTCCTCTCAAGCATAGTTTCCACAACTTCTTTCTCTACTTTTTTCGTTGTTAAAGAAGAAGAAGTATGAGATTTACCGCTCTCTAAAATTGCTTTAGGAAATAAATTCTCTTTACCAGAGATTGTCGTATTTACATGACTTGGGTTTGTTGGCCAATTTGGCTGCGATGGAACATGAACAGGACCATTGATACTCATCATATTTACCTTTATTTAGTTAACTTTATCAAAAGTTAATGAAATAATAAAAATTAATCACATTTTTGACAAGCTCTTGCGAGGTTAAAACAAGTCTCGATCCCCTCTAAAGTTCATTTTACCCTTTATTTCATTAAAACATCAAAATTTTTTTTATCAATTCAATAACTTTTCGTTTGTATCCGACATGGTTGTTAATATATAATTAAATTATCAACTAATAATACTACTAATTTTTATAGTTGAAAAGGGGGAATTATGTCTTTAGGCATGAATCCACATTTGAACCCACAATCCTTCATAATAGAAGAAGTAGCTCAGAATGAGCTACAGCCAGTCGATCTCTCGACGCAAAACAGAGTAGAGAGTGACCATACGATTATAATTAACGAACGCGATGCTAAAGTAAAACATGTTTCGATAGAAGTCTTTCAAGAATCACCGCCCACGAGTAGTTCAATACTCTTAACTGATAGAACAGTTACAAAGCCGAGTGAAAACACAACTTTATCCAAAACGAAAAGTATAGGCCCCGAAGTACTTTTAGATGATACAATACTTTTAGATGGTACAGATGATAATCTAGGCAATTTTGATGATATTGATGATACAAGCTCCGTTTGCAGTGATGACGAAGACATTGAAGACGCAATTGATCAGGATGACCTCCAAACGATTACTACCCCTCAAAATCCACTGAAAGGAGCAGAAAATCGACTCGAAGGTGAAAATCCACAGCCTGAAGGCAATGAACGCCTGGAAGGTGGAGGAGAGCGAGTTCAAGAACGAAATCTGGATGAAGTGAATCCAGGTCGGGTTGAATTGGGCTTAAGACAGGCGAATGCGGTGCCTTTGAAAGTAGGTGAAGGCGAAGTTAATGATATTGGCCAGCGAAATGATATTGATAGTGATGTAAAGGTACCTCCACAAAAAATTTTAAGAAACGCGATTGCTTTAGCCAAGCAGACACCAGGCTTTGAGAATGCAACCGTTAAGGTTAAATCGAGCTTGGATCAAGAACTGCGTAGCGATGATGCAACCTTTAAGGTAGAAACTGCAGTAAACGATAAGGGGGTCTTGCTCTATAAGGTCAGCGTCGACTATACGATTGAATTGAAGGGAGACAATGACGAAGTCATGACCATGACTTTAAACCGCGTCTTTTATAGCAACGCTGCCAATGAAAAAGAGGCTCTTTTGGCGATCTATAACGTTGCCAAGTCAGTTAAGCAGCAAGCCACAGCCGACAATTTGCCCAATGGCTCTTTGGAACAAGGAGTCTTTAACATTTCCCTGGCGCGCGATCCTAAAACCAAGGCGATAACAGGTATAAGAAGCATTAAGAGTGAGAACGGCATTGATTTCACACCACGTACCTCTGGAAAGACAACTTTTGGTCGCGACATCGATGAAAGAGGACAAGTGAGACTGAGATCAGCTAAGGAAGGCGAAGTAGAAGAGGGACATGCTTTGTCAAAGCAGACTCGCTTACTCAGAGCAAACATTCAATTCACCGATGTACCTATCCTTGATCGCCTCAAAAAACAAAAGATAGACACTAAGAGATATATCGACGATCAAGCCGATCGTACACGTCATTTAAACGATCAATTCAGTACATTAAAAGACCAGCTAGTCAAAGATGATCTCTTAAAATGGATTGTGAAGAATAAAAAGAATTTCAATACGCAAGTCGACAATATCCTGTCTGGAAAGGTTGACCCAAAAGGCCTGCCTCTTTCTGAAAAGATGCAGGAGTATCTCTCGCTAAGACAGCAGCATGTTAAAATTAAGCCCCTTGTCGAAGAGTTTACTGTCAATCATGACACGCAAGAATCTTTGAAGCAGATGAAAGAAGATTTAAGAGCAGGCCGTGAATTAAAGCCTGAAGACAAAAACCTGATTAACTCTATCAAGAATAAGTTGGGTGTAAGTTTAGAGACTCCTTCTGATGCCGCTGCAATCAATGCCTTGATCGATGGTGTAGAGGTCAAACAAAACGCTCTTCGCCGACAAATTGGAAGCCCTAATCCTGAAGGCAAGCTTGTAGAGCTCGAGACGGCTTATGCAGAGGCTAGGGTAGGGGCTCTTAAAGAGCATCAGGACTTATTTGCTAACTTGGGTCAAATGCAAGATATTCAAAGAGAGTTGAAGGACAAAAAAAGTAAGCTCGAAGAGCTGCGTGCAGCCATCAAGGCTGATGGCAACATACCTACAGACGTTGCTCAGTGGAGATTGGCGATGATCGAGGAGACTGTGGGCAAAATTGATAAGCAACTCGAGGCCAATGCGAAAGTTCTCAATGTAGAGAGCCATTTAGGCAAGCTCTTTGAGCAGGAAGTTGTTTCTACTCCGGTGCGTCAAACAGTTGTATCGTCCGCGCCAGATCAGATTGAATAGGTCTGAGCGCTTAACCGTTAGTTTGAGATCATTCTGAAAGGAATAATGTTCGGACTAACGGTTTTTTTATCACTCTTTAAGTCGATTTTCTTTCCTGTATAGCTCTCGACTTCTTTTCTTAGCTCTAACATTGTCTCAATAGCTTTTTCAGAGTCCAACCTGTCTTTGTATTTTTTGAATTTTTCTACAAGCTTCTCTATCTTAATCGCAAAGTTAATATTACCAGGGTTTACTTCAAACGCATAAGCTGGAGAGGGAGTTATGGCAGATATCGAAAAAACAGTAAGTAAACTAGAGAAGAAAAAAGAATTAAGTTTGTTAGAATTGCAAAAAGTATCCATGTTGTACTTATCGTTTGTTGTTTTGTAATTTTAAATCCAAATGCAGACAAATAACTAATAATCCATCTATTCAGTAAAAATGCGTTAAATAATGTAAATGCAAAAAGTAAAATAATATCTATATACCCAGGTCCTTGCATAGTCGTTATTCCAGTCACTAAAAGTTGTTAATTAATATTTTTATAAATTTATTTGCTAAAATTTCAATTTTTTAGCAGAATCTACTAAATACATTCAATATAAATTGATTTTTTCTATAAAGAAGTTAATCAATAACTACATTGAGTTGACAAAAGGTAAGCCAATACAAATTGTATGCTTTTAGCTCAATCTTGAATAAGTTCATTCCTTTAATGCCTCATAGCTTTCTTTAAAAGAAGAACCATCCAGAGAAATTTATCGGTCGGAAAAAAAATTATCGCGCTTGAATCATTTGATAGACAAAGACGACATAGAAATTGGATATACAAAACAGTAGAAGAATTAAAATCGAAGGACTCCCTAAGGTAACAACCATCAAATCTTGACGTGAGAATATTAATAGCAATAAAATCTTTTTTTCTGGGATATAGGTATAGTAAACACGTCTTCCATCGTTTCAATTTGAAAGAAAAAAGTCGCTTAACCTAACGTAGGGTGTGCCAAGTGAGAAAAGTGCACGATTCTTTTAGCAAAAGAAAATCATGCAAGATCTTGATCTAAAATGTTTTATGTGTTGCCCAAAGCCGGATTCAAACCGACGACCTTCGCATTACGAATGCGCCCTATCCAAGCAATGTCAAAGTATCTCACAGTAGCTGACACGAGAGCAGGATAACCCATCTTTTCTTAATAATCTATCGCCATTTAATGCAATTTCAATTGGTTTGTCGCCCCTATTTGGTCCACCGTTGGTCCAGGGAATTCCATCCTTTCCTCTTGCGCAATATATGCTCATTTAAGCATAATAGGATTAGAAAGAGACATAGGACAGTTAATGAAACGACTTTTCTGGATTGGATCGAGCCGCGAAGACCTCAAGCAATTTCCCGATGAAGTTCAAGATGAAGTGGGACATGGTTTATATCTTGCGCAAATGGGCGATAGGCACAACCATGCAAAAACTCTTAGCGGGTTAGGTAATGCTAAAGTTATCGAGCTTCGTGAAAACGACAGATCGGGAACCTACCGCGTGATTTATACGGTTGAAATGGCTGAATTCATTTTTGTACTGCATGCCTTTCAGAAAAAATCCAAAAGTGGCATATCAACGCCAAAACAAGAAATTGATTTAGTTAAACGCCGTTTAAAAGATGCAGAAGCTCTCTGCAAAGAATTAAAAGGAGAAAAGTAGTTATGAAAAAAAAGATCGTATACGAAGAAAGCTCCGGAAACGTGTTTGCGGATTTAGGTATTGAAAATCCTGAAGAAGCTTTAGCAAAATCCGAGCTTGCTCGTCAAATTGCAAAGCTTATTAAGAAGAAAAAACTCACACAAAAGCATGCAGCTGAAATTTTAGGGATCGACCAACCCAAAATCTCCGCTTTGATTCGTGGTAGATTAAGAAGTTTTTCTTTAGAGCGCCTGATTCGTTTTCTAAACGAACTAGGACAAGACGTAAGTATCATGATTAGCCCAGCAAAATCACAAGCTGAGCGCGGTAGTACATGGATTGGTGAATCTCATTCCAACACTCGCATAGCTGCCCTAGGAAGATAAAAAGGAAAAAATGACAGCTGAAGTTTTAAAGAACAAACAAGTTGATTCGGAATTTTACAACATTTTTACTTGTAATTCGAATATCAATGCCCGCAGGCAAGCTCTTTTTGAGTGCTTCGAGATCTTTCACTCTAACGACCCTATTTTTAATGGTAAAAATTGGGTCAACTACTGAACTGTTAATGAGACTTGTTGTAGATTGTTGCTGGTTGCTTTCCTCATTTGGTCCACGGCAGTGGCTTAGCCGATTGGTCCAAAAGTGAAGTGCCAAATGAATCGCTTTTTGGCATACCTCTCAACAATTAAAAATGAATTGCCCAAAGCCGGAGTCGAACCGACGACCTTCGCATTACGAATGCGCCCTATCCAAGCAATGTCAAAGCATCTCACAGTAGCTGACACGAGAGCAGGATAACTAATCAAATGTTGAGAGAATGATTTTCTAAGATACTACCAATGAATTTAGTGGCATCTCAGAATTCGTAAAACCGACTGATGTCTCTATTTAAAATTCGGGATCGCTCTAACCATGAATTCATCGAAAAGAGGAACTGTAAAAGATAGTTCTCCATGAGCAGGGCTATAGATCATTCCCTTTTTGATTAGTTTTGACCTAACAGGAGCGAGACTCGTTATTTTGAAATTCAATATGTCCGCAATATCTCCACTTCTATGAGAGCCTGGGCCTAACTCAGCCATTGCTCTTAAGAAATTCTTTTCACTAGGAATTAGACGATCAAATCTAACTCGGAAGAAATTCTTATCCAGGCGTTGAATGACCATACTTGTGGCTTCTTGAATGACTTTTAGAGTAATTGGACTTGCTTTAGCATGATTCCAAGATTGATAACCCCACTCTTGAAGAAAGTAGGGATACCCTTTTGTCATTCTATAGATTTCAGCTAACGCATCAGGTTCAAAAACTACCCCTTCGACTTGAGCAGGGTCATTTAGAGCTTTGGCGGCATCAGTTTCTGATAATGCTCCAATATTGGGAAAGTTGAAAAGTCTTTCTGCATACGATTTGGAGTCTCCTGCTAATCCCGGTAAAATTGGTAAGCCGGTTCCTAATAGGACTAAAGGAAGTTGACGTTGCTGGATTTTGTGCATCGCCATGATTAACGCGCCGAGCTCTTTTTGAGAGAAATATTGAATTTCATCGATAAAAATTGCAATGGCACTTTTACGGTCCTCAGCAGCCTCCGCAAGAGCTACAAAAAGATTAGGAAGGTCGATTTCCAAATCTCCACTATCCGCTGCCCCTCTTTCAGGTTCAATATCTAAACCAATCGTGACATCATTAACCGTTACGTTAAGAGCTGAAATAAAGCTGCGTAAGACAGATAAGCCACGTTTAACTTTATTACCAAGACCAGCAATTCGATCCAATTCAAAAAGCAACTTCCAAAGATGAGGCGCAATTAATGCTCCCAATGTTTTACCTTCATGAGCTTCGATTAAAATTGTTCGATAGCCTTCTTCCCTTGCTTTGTGTTCAATTTCATTTAGCAAAACGGTTTTTCCTACGCCCCGAAGTCCTGTAAGTAGCATGCTTTTTTCAGGTCGCTTTAGTTTGATTCGCCCTAAAAGAATAGCAGCTTCTTCAAGAATTGGGTCTCTGCCAACCAATTCAGGAGGCGGCGCACCAGCACCAGGGGAGAAAGGGTTTTTGATACGATCCATGCATTTATTCCTGTTTATACTCGTTTATACCTGAAATTGCGAATAAATTGGTATAAATACATTGTTTCCTTGTAAAAATAGGCTTAGTTGCTTGAAGTGGTGTTTTAAAAGCGAAGAAAGATCAGCAGTTTATAAGAAATTATTTCAAGTTGTAAAGTCCTTTACTTCTTAAAAACAGGAAACTTCTTATTGTCATGTTAAATAATATTTTAATTTCCCTCTTAGTGTCTATTCTTATTCCGACTTTTATTAATCTAATCGTGAATAGATCTCGAAAAGAGAAAGTAAAATTCGATCAAGCTTACTTTATAAAAATTGCAATTGTATTTGTACTAGCATTGTTAGCCCTAACTTTATTGGATTACTTATGAAAATCTGATCTCTTAAGGAATAACAGTCATATTCGTCATGGCAAACAAAACTATCGTTGTATTGAATGTGATAGACAATCTTTTCAAGGTTCAGAATCTAATTTAATTTCCTAACAAACGAAAGAATTGGTCAAACGAGATTTATTAGAAAAAGTGTCATTAAAAGCAAAGCGTGAGGGAATCAAAAATGTGGCTGATATGCCTAGAGAAAAGGCTCAGTGGAAGATGGGCCTGATCGACGAAGCTTTAGGCAAAATTGAAGCACAAATCAAAGATAATGCGAAATTTCTTAATGTAGAAAGCCATTTAGGTAAGCTCTTCGATCAGGAAATTGTTATCCCACCATCAGTCCAGCGGACTGGTGTTTCATCAGATCCTGACATCGTTGGACAGGACGCGCCAGCTTAGTACTAACCGTTAGTCTGAGAGGGCATCTAGCAGTTGCTTTAAAAATTAACCTGATTACCTAGATGCTCTTTGAAGATTTTTCCGAAAGGGATGTGATCTTTCAGGCTAACGGTTTTTGATTTTATAAGCTATTCGGGGCAGACAAGCAAGCCAGTCTTTATGGTGCAAGTTACCGGGCTAAGTCAAAGATCTTTACTAACTGCCTTTTGTCGTTTTAAAAAATGCTGTGAAGATTGGTTGTTTTCTCAAACATTTAACCATCAATGACTATGAGTGAAATATCGAAGACTAAGCAAAGGCTATGAATATCACACAGAAAGTGGTAATACCTAACAGGTATATACTGAGGAGAATAAGTTGGTATGCATAAACTTTTCAGAATCTCTTCTCAGCATTACATCTTTAGGACTACCAATATTTCACAAATTCTAATAATTTTGAAATAATCGTGAAATCTTTCATTTTGAAAGCTAAAATATTTTTTAAATTCATATTAGGAAAGCCAGAATTCAACTCTTTTTATAGCATCTTATTTCTGACTTTTTTCAAAGAATAGAGTAGATTTGAAGGTTCCACAAAAATAAATGCTATCGATTGCTAACAATAAAAGTTTATAAATAAAAATAATTGAATTAGGAAACGTTATGAATCCAACCACTTTAGCCACAAACAGATTTGATAATGAAAATAGAGAAATAGTCAGGCTTAAACAAAATAGCTCTTCTGTATGCGCCAAAACAAAGGATTCAACTAAAGGCATATTTTCCAAATATCCTTCAGATTCTAACATAACAAAATTAGATTCAACCTTTGAAATCAAACAAACTTGGCTTTACAGCGAGTGGGCAACAGAATGCCAGTTTTCAAAATTCATCCGCCCAAATTTTCCCAATAGATGTGACCTTGATCCTGAAAACCCAAATCCCAATAAACAATTAATCCTGTCAACTTTTGAGAATGTAAGAGGAAAATGGAGTCTTTGGCAGTCTGAGAGAGAAAATGCAAGATGGAAGAGAGTTGAAGTTACTAATCTTAAATTGGATTGGGTTATCCAAAATGTTGAGGTGCTTTATCCAAGTAAAGAACAGTTTGAAGTTGCTGAATTAAAGGGTATCGTTTTATGGATGGATAAAACATCGAATGCCAACAGTAAAAGGTATAAACTTTATGAAGGCAATCATCGCATTTCAGCATGGTTAGCAACCCAAACTCCAAAAAGCCTCCCAGCAATTATTTATATAGGCAAGCCTTAAATTATCATTTGGCCTAGACGTTAATATCTTTAAGATGTTCAAAAAACTTTTCGATCTTTTTGTTTCCAGAGCAAAACTTTTGTTCTATTTTCTTTGTTTGAGGAAATTGAGACTATTCCCATTTCCGAGAAGAAAAAACATGAGGAATGGATTATGTTTCAATATTTAAACCTCTGAAATTATCCCTATATAGGAAAAAAAACATAATGCTTGTAAACATTATGTTTTTTTGCATAATAATTTACGAGGTGGAAATTATGAAATTTATCGATCGAAAAAAAGAATTGTCGCGTTTGAATCATTTGATAGACAAAGACGACTCTGGAATGGCAGTAGTGATAGGGAGAAGGCGTCTAGGAAAAACCCGTCTCCTACTAGAATGGGCTCATCCCCATAAGCCTATTTATTATATGGCAGATGAATCTTCACCTACATTGCAAAGAAAATACTTTGCATTAGCTCTTCAAGAAGTTTTACCTAATTTTGCCTCTGTCGAATACAATGATTGGCACTCTTTATTTACGAGATTAGCAATTGATGCTTCTTATATTGGCTGGAAAGGTCCACTAATAATTGATGAACTCCCCTATTTGATATCCACCTCCCCGGAAATTGCTAGTATTTTACAGCGATTTATTGATCATGACGCCAAGAAATCTAAAATGGTAATTGCTTTGAGTGGATCAAGTCAACGCATGATGCAAGGAGCTATATTAGATGCTTCAGCACCTTTATTCGGAAGAGCTAAGGAAATTATTAAATTAGGTCCAATTCCTATTGGATACATGCAAGAAGCTTTAGATATCCAAAACTCTAGGGATATTGTTGAAGCTTACTCTGTATGGGGAGGAGTCCCTCGCTATTGGGAATTAGCAGCGAATCAAAAAGCAAGTTTGCTCGAACAAGTTAATCATCTTGTTCTAGATCCACTAGGAGCTTTAAATGATGAGCCTAACCACCTGCTTCTTGAAGAATCTGCAAGCTCATTAAGACCTATTTTAGATGCGATTGGATTAGGAGCTCATCGGCTTTCTGAAATTGCCACAAAAGTCGGGCAACAAGCTACGTCTTTAAATCGTTCAATACAACGACTTATAGAGCTAGATCTCATTGAACGCGAAATTCCTTTTGGTGCCGAAGAATACAATTCTAAGCGTACACTCTATAAGATTAGCGATCCTTTTATGCGTTTTTGGTTCGAATTAGTAGCTTCTCAAAGAAGCTTTCTTACTAAAGCTAATGATAGCCAACGTATTAAATATCTCCACGATTCAATTCAAAGGATATTTTCTCTTTGTTGGGAAGACTTATGTCGATTGGCTGCTCCCATTTTATCCCAACAATTCGAACATGAATTAATCTTCGGTACTGCAAATCGATACTGGCATAAAAGTAATCCTGAGTGGGACATACTATCGGAATCTATGGATAAAAAGGCATTATTCATCGGGGAAGCAAAATGGGTTATCAACCCTCCTAATACAAATTGGATATACAAAACGATAGAAGAATTAAAAGCGAAAGGGCTTTCTGCTTTAGGTAAGGGAACTTACCATCAAACATTTTATGGTTTATTTGTACCAGAAAAACCCCATTCTTTATCACTAAGCTCCAATGTCAAAGTATTTGATGCTAGTGACGTGATAAACGCTTTAAAATAGATGCTAAATTCAAAAATGTGGCTGATATACCTCTTCTACCTAAAGATCTAGAGATAAGTTCGTACAGAGCTTATCAAGAAGGAAACAAAATAATTTTAGAACCGCTAGTGGAAATTTCAGCAGAAACCATTTTTCATCTCCATTTGGGGCTGAAGTTTTTGAATCTTATGCGCAAAATAAAACAGCTGGAGCTTACCGCGTGTTTTGGTGTTATGGCCCCGAAAGAGAATTCTTATATATTATTGCTATTACGCCTCATCCATAATGTATACATACAACCTATCACAAGAATAAAGCACACTCTATAGCGTCGATTGTGCTTTGAATCATCATTGGATGACTATACTTTGCTTTTTTGACTTTCAACTAATTTTTCAAGCAATGTCTTGGCTTTATGCTCATCCCTTTCCAACTTTTCATAGAAAGCCTCTTCAAACCATTTCTTTTTTGAATAGCTATAGCGAAATTTCTTAGTAATTTCGACCTGCCCTTCAATTGCTTTGATTAAAGGGTACTCTAACTTAAAAGTAAGGACTCTTTCGCGTGAAATTGAGCCAGGAGAAACATCTTTCTCTTTCTCCAATTTTTCCTTAACAGCTTCTCTTATCCAGTTTTGTTTAGTAATTTTTTTATCTTCTAAAGATTTTACAACATGAATATATTTATTGATTCTCGTATAAAGGTCTTCTCCCACTCGAAGAGCATAATTCCCTAGCTTGGATAGCTCTGGTGAGATTTTTTCTTCCACTATTTCTTCCATTTTTATCCTCATGATCAGTTCTGTTTTCGGCTTGGACTTTTAACATTTCAGGTGCGTGAAGAATGATTGTTTATAGACAGTTTGAATAGGATTAATCTTAACGGTGTTAATTTCGCTCTGATTTGACTGTGAACTATGTGCAGATGGCTTTAGCTTGATTCAAAACAGCCAATTTCATAAGAAAAATTTCATTCTCACAGTGATTTATACCTGTAAATTCATTTTTACGCTTCCGATTTCAGAGTTTTTTATCTTTTTCATATAAAAATTCTAAAGTCGACAGATACTTTACATGAGAATGTTAAAGGCATGTTTAACGCTATGTTAAAATCACATTAAGACTTTCTAATTGAAGTTTTTCCGCTATTTTGATAGAAATTCTAAAAACTTTAAAAACCAAGCCAGATAAAGTTTTTAAAAAGATAAATGCTAATCACAAAAGCCTAGTGAGAGATTAAAATGTTTTGCCGTTGGATGACCTGTTTTTTTTGTCTATGGAGTCTCGTCTGTTTCGCTGAAGAGGATGAATCTCCTATCGATCCTTTCATCTCTCCACAAATTGAGCTTGCAACGTCTCTCCCGACTGTGACGAATCAATCTGTGTCAGTCATTACAGGCGACTGGCTAGTTTCAGTATCAGATTTTACGGTAGCCGGACCCGAACCTCTCGTTTTTCAACGCTGCTATTCCAAAGAACATCTAAAGAACGATCATTTGGCCTATCATTGGAACTTTATTCAACCGCCAACCGTCTACGTTGATCGGCACAATCCAAAACATGAGCATTCAAACAAGGTCCATGCGCACTTTGCTCAAGTTACGGGTGTAAAAACGCTCCATTACGTTCATTCAAGTGGACCCGTTTTATCGTTTGAACTCACCCCGACTCCAGGCTTGAATAATTGCCGCAATGAACTTAGCGGAAGGACCAATCTACATAATATTGCCTTAGAATTAGATGACGATGCCTCTCATGCCACTTCCCTTTCGGGTGCCGGACATTTGACTTACTTCCGCACAAAAAAAAGCAAGTCTTACATCAAAGGACACTTAAAAGCGGAATTTGAGCGTAAAGCCAATGGTAATTATATCCTTTATAAGGAGAATCGCATCCACACGCTCAATCCAGCACAATCTCTTGAATATAACTGGTTGAAGTGGAGTTCCCCTCAAAAAGAAAGACTTGAAGTCGAAGCAAGCGATGGCAAGTCCGCTGTTTACCATTTCACGTGCTATCAGCATGGCCAAGAGCCTCGTAAAGATGATCCGATGGAAGATCTTGGCAAAGAGGTCGATCCAAATGCTCCTGAAGTCGGCAATGCCCCCAAGCCACAGCCTGCCCCTCCACAGACCAGACGTTATTATCTGAAGCGCGTCGATTACAGTCATAAACCTCATGAGGAATATGAGTACGATCGTGAACCCCCAAAAAAGCTAACAACGAGTCCTGCTAATTTTAAGCTGCTATGCAAGCGAGGGCCTAATGGACGCTTCCTGAAAACGAGCTATGACAGTCATGATCGAGTCAAATCCCAAAAGGCGCCAGTCGGAACAGATGAGACGCCGATTACCACCCATCGCTTCGTTTATCATAAGAACCCTCAGACGGCTAGCGGCGAAAATCGTAGTGGGGAGACAGACGTATTCGATGCCTATGGGCGCAAAACGGTCTATGCCTACAACGAAGATCTTCTTTTAACCGAAGTAAGAACATTTGTTTCCGATCAAATCTATCACACAACTCATTACATTTGGGATGATCACTATATTCACTCAGACAATCATTGGATGCTGCAAACGTGCCATCACATTTTAAAGCACATCTTTCCCCATCTGTATGACAAACCCAAAAAACCTGACACCAGCGTTTTAGATCGCGGCCATGCCCCTCCCCCACCCAATTTAAATGAATTAGCGGAAGAGGTTAAACCCGCTCCTCAGGATGAACCGAAACCTACAACGATTCCTGTCACAAAAGGGCATTTACCACCTCATAAATCGATGCAAACGCTGCTCGATCAGTTGGAACCGCTTGAAAAACCGCCTGTCGCAGATTTTCCAACGCTGGTGAAAGCCTGCTTGAAATCTCACGTATTAAAAGTGTCTGGAAAAGGCAATTTAAAAGGGACTTATAAACAAGATGCCACTGGATACATTGACTCAGCTCGTCTGTTCACCTACGACAAGAAGGGCAATGTGCTCCAAGAGCGGTTATATGGAAACTTAACAGGCACCTGTCATTCTCCACTTCTTTTAACCTATCACAGAAACGTGCAAGAGAATGGAGTAGAGGCCTATTCAAAGACCTTTGCCTATAGCGACGATCAATTCAACCTTCCTGTCATTGAACAAGAAGACAATGGCAAAGGGAAACTTTATAGCTATATTCCAGAGACAAACCTTTTGGCAGCCCAGTATGTCACGAATAATGGCCAAATCGCTTTTAGACGTTTTTATGACTATGACGATAACACTACCCTTGTCAAAATCATTAAGGACGATGGCAAAGGCTTTGACCGCAATGATTTATCTGGTGTAACTGAGCGGCATATCACCTATATGACTCCAAGAACCCAAGCACCATTTGGGCTGCCAGAACGTATAGATGAGATGTACTTGAATGCTCATACAGGGCAAGAACAACTGCTCAAGCGCGTGATTTGCGACTATACGCCTCAAGGGTACTTGTCTCGCCAAGATCACTATGACAATGAAGGACAGTATCGCTATTCTTTAGCATGGGAATATGATAGCCACGGAAATGTGATTTCTCAAACAAATGCGATGGGACACGTCATCATAAAAGAGTATGACGTCAACGACAACCTCATCAAGGAAAAAAATCCCCTTCAAGACTTTAGCACGCATCATACGTATGATTACTCCAATCGCCTGGTTCGTTCTGATGAAATTCACGATGATGGAGCTTCGTTTGCGATTTCTCACCGCTACGATTACATCGGCAATCGCGTCGCAACCATTGACCGCTACGGCCAAGAAACGCTGTATGTATACGACGAGCTCAATCGCTTGGTTCAGACCATTTTTCCTCCCGTTCTCAATGGAGAAGGACAAGTTATCTCTCCCTCCACACAAACAACCTATGATGCATTTAATCGTCCTGTCAGCTCCACCAATGCCAATGGGGAGACTACAACAACGAGCTACAATGCACGCGGTAAACCAGTTTGCGTGTTACATCCCGACGGCACAAAAGAACGATTTGAATACAATTTAGATGGCACCCTTGCCAAATCTATTGCTGTCAATGGCACAGAAACTCGTTATCAAAGAGATTTTCTAGGGCGTATTGTAGTTGAAGAGGTTTGGGCTGATAGCAAGCTTCTCAGTTCGCAGTCTAAGCACTATGAAGGATTCCGCCTTGTTTCCTCAACCGATCCGGAAGGATTGACTACTCATTATCGCTACGATGGGGCCGGTCGACTCATATCAGAAATGAAAGGAAATCAATGCAAAGAATTAGCCTATGATTCTTTAAGCCGTCTTTCAACAGTCACAATCTGGTTTGGCGAGAATCAAACAGACAAGTCCATTCAACAATTTACCTATGATCTGCTCGGCCACGTGATAGAAGAAAAGCTATCCGATGGCAATGGAGCCGTTTTACAGCACACCTCTTATGAATATGACAGCCTCGGTAATCGCATCACTGTTGCACAAATGACAGAAGCTGGCCCGAGCATCACCCATACTGAATATAATAGCGATCGTAAGCCAATTACTTTTACCGATGCAGAGGGAAATAAGTCTTATATTGCCTATGACTATGCCCATCGCAATGCATGGGGTCAACTGGTTTTAAAAACCACTCAAACCGATGCCTTAGGAAAAAGCGTAGAAAGCGTTCACGATGCCATGGGACGAGTTGTCACAGTCACAAGTAAAGATGCATTTGGAGCCGTGATATCCAATCAGCAACGCTATTTTGATCCATCCGGTAACCTAAAAAAAGTCGTTGAAGATGTCATCATTGAAGGAACTGTTAAAAGCCAATACTGCTATGCTTGGCATCACAATGTCATGGGTCAAGAGACAGCGATGATTGAAGCGCTTGGAACTCCCCAGCAACGCATTACACGAACCACGTACAATTCATTTGGTCAAAAAGATCAAACTATCAAGCCAAGCGGCACCAAGATCCTTTACAACTATGACTCTCAAGGACGATTGAGCCACTTTAGTGCAAACGATCGCTCCTTTTCTTACGCCTATAGCTATAACCGCAATCACCTCGTGACCGAAGTTCGCGATCTTAATAATAAAACTGCGACCAAGCGCCACTATGATGAGCTTGGGCAATTGATTCAGGAAAATCTAGACAATGGACTTAGCGTGGGTTATCACTATGATCGTGCGGGACGCATCAGTGTCATTCAGCTACCAGATGGTTCCACTATCGACTATCAGTATGACGCAGCTTACTTGCGCAGCGTGACGCGTCTTAAACTGGGAACTCCTCTTTATAACCATAGTTATGAAACCTACGATCAGGCTGGCAGCCTTCTGCATTCACAACTGATTGGACAAGCTGGTCAAGCAAACTACCAATACGATCTTTCCAAAAGACAGCGAACGATTCAAACACCCGGCTATTCACAAACCATTCCCGATAATGGCTATGACAAAATTGGTCGTTTGAGTGTGAAACACATAGATGATTTGTTAGGACAGCAAGACTATCGCTTTGGCTATACACCTTTAAATCAGCTTCAAAGCGAACAAGGACATCGCAAACATCTTTATCAAGTCGATTCCATTGATAATCGCCTCTCTAAAGATCAAAAGAGTTATACCCTTGATCACCTGAATCAGCTTTTAAAAGATCAGGATAGCTCTTACAAATATGATCTCGATGGCAATTTGATTCAGAAGAAGCAAGGGGGTCAAACAACCACCTATAAGTACGATGCATTAAATCGCCTCATTCAAGTTAAGTCGCCTCAAGGAACGTTTGACTATCGCTATGATTCCTTAAATCGCCGCCTCAGTAAGACGTCAAAAAAACTCTCAGAACGTTACTTCTACCAAGGGCAAAATGAAATCGGCATGGTCGATGCGAAAGGCCAGATTCAAGAATTGCGTATTCTTGGAACAGGCCATGGAGCAGAGCTTGGCGCAGCCATTGCCATCGAAATCAAAGGACGCGCCTTCGCGCCCAATCATGACCATCAAGGCCATGTCGTTGGCCTCATTGATGCCACTACAGGCAAACCTTGCGAAGCCTATCGCTATACCACGTTTGGTGAGGAAACTCTAATCAATGCGCAAGGCGCTATCATTCAAACCTCTGAAGTGGGCAATCCATGGCGCTTTGCCAGCAAGCGGGTCGATCCGGAAACAGGCTGGGTCTACTTCGGCAGACGCTTTTATGATCCAAGCAACGGACGCTGGACAACAACTGATCCCCTCGGTTTTGCCGATGGCCCCAACCTCTATGCCTACTTGCATCACAGTCCCCTTTCTGCCTTTGATGCCTATGGCTTCGTCGGCGAAGCGTACCGCGATGGCTGCAATGTGGCAACCAATCCTAATTATTTTGATGGTATCTCTAATGAATACTCGCCTGTGTTTGGCGATAATGCCGGTAATGATGCATGGCTTAACGTACAAAAACAGGAATGGTTTGAGTCTGCAGTGGCTGGCTTTGTACATGGCTGCGTTAATTTTGTTGCTAATACTTGCCAAGATTTTCACTCTTTATTCTTAATTATTGGCATGGACAATTTAGATGTTTCTATGGAGGAAAAACTACTCATCTATCAAGCCCATATTACCTCACAAAACACTCAAATAGCTGCTCTCGATGGATTTGTGCAAGAAACCATGGGTATTGATGCAAAAAATGCCACTTATCAAGCAGCACGAGATACAAGTTTACTTGGCTTAGAATTAGCAAGTTTGGCTGTAGCTGTTACTGGAACTGTCAAGGCTGTTACTTATTGTGCAAGACTTAGTAGACTAGCGCCTCTTGAAGCCAAAATGGCAAAATGCTTGATGAAACAAGAAGTAAAAAGCGTTTCTAAGACAGGAATGTCTTCTAACCAAGGTGCAACAACTGCTATCAAAGTATCGGAAGCTTCTTCAAGTACCAAAAGTGCAGCTGATGATCGTATCTGGACTTATGCAAGTCCCTTTAAAAATAAGACGGCACAAGAACTACATGACATGTTTGTAAAAAAAGGCTATATTCCTAAAGGTACAGATCCAATGAATGGTAAAGGAAGATATATAAATTCGATAAATAATCGTGAATATCATATCGATCCTCAAAGCAATGGACGTTATCGAGAAATCAACCATGTAGATGTAATGCGATTAGAAAATTATGAAAGTGGTTTGCCTAAAAAACGCATGGCTTACCAACAAGATTAAAAGAGTATTTCATGACTATTGTAAATCAACAAATCGAGCACTTTAGACAATTTTTAATTGCTGCATGGCCCTCTCTAGACAATTTGATGGAAAATCATGATTGGGATGATGATGGTGATTTTATTGATAAATGGCTACAGGTAAATTGGGAGTTTCTTGTAGAAAGAGAACTTTTAGGTCCCAATAATTATTTGAATAGTTATGGCTTTTTTAAAGCATTAAGAGTTACAAACCCAGACGCCAGAGCTAATTATCAAATTATATGTAAACCAAAAAACAACCTCATTTTGATTGATAATAAAACAAAAATACCAATTTCGAAAGAACATGAATTAATTTTTAAAATATTTCTCAGCCAATATGAGACGACTTATGGTCTATACCCACCCTTCGATTACGCATGTTTAAAAAGTATTGGAAACAAAGAACACTTTTATGTTTCGATTCAGGACATCGAATTTAATTTAGAAAAAACAAATTAAAATTACATGTTTTATAATTTATAAATTTAAAACAACTATTAAAATCAGTAATTTCTTTATCGCTTCATTATCAAAACATAAATTATTGAAAACGGCAGTACACACTAATAGGTTAAAATCGAGTTCGCCCAAAAAACATAGACGGACAAAAAATTAATGCGCCACACTACCCACCTACTTACAAAGATAAACTATTAGGATATTAAAAAATGCAAAATAAAACAATTGATGAACAAGTTATTGGAGAAGCATTAAAATCAGAATTAAAAAAAGGTTATGATATTGCAAGGCTTTCTAGTTGGGCTTTTGATGTTTATTCAAATAATATTCGTTCGTTAACTACTTATTCGAAAGAATTATTACAATATTTATTCAGAATGGAAGATGATCCCCAATTTGAATACACAGAGGATGAATTATATGAAATTTCTGAAATGCTGATTAAAGGTAAAAAAGACCCTATTAAAAAGATTCACGATAGGCATCAACAAAAGCCCAAAGTAGAAAACAACGAAAGAAAGTAACAGAATATAACTCTAAAACAGATTCAAAAGATCAAGCCCTCAAGCCAAGCGACAATAAGACCCTTTATAGCTATGGATTGAGTTAATTCACAGCCAGCAACTAAGCATCATTATAATGAATTAGATCAACTGACCCGTGAAGCCCTGGAATGGACTTAACTTAGACTGTCAATATGATCTCAAGGGACGTGTCACCTACATCCAATGACCGGACAGTTCTGGCATTGACTATCAGAAGGAGGCCAGACAATCACCTATAAGTGCGATGCGTTAAATCGCCTCATTCAAGTTAAGTCGCCTCAAGGAACGTTTGACTATCGCTATTATTCCTTCAATCGCCGCCTCAGTAAAACGTCAAAAAAACTCTCAGAACGTTACTTCTACCAAGGGCAAAATGAAATCGGCATGGTCGATGCGAAAGGCCAAATTCAAGAATTGCGTATTCTTGGAACAGGCTATGGAGCAGAGCTTGGCGCTGCCGTTGCCATCGAAATCAAAGGACGCGCCTTCGCGCCCACTCATGACCATCAAGGACATGTCGTTAGCCTCATTGACGCCACCACAGGCCAGCCTAGTGAAGCCTATCGCTATACCACGTTTGGTGAGGAAACTCTAATCAATGCGCAAGGCGCTATCATTCAAACCTCTGAAGTGGGCAATCCATGGCGCTTTGCCAGCAAGCGGGTCGATCCGGAAACAGGCTGGGTCTACTTCGGCAGACGCTTTTATGATCCAAGCAACGGACGCTGGACAACAACTGATCCCCTCGGTTTTGCCGATGGCCCCAACCTCTATGCCTACTTGCATCACAGTCCCCTTTCTGCCTTTGATGCCTATGGCTTCGTCGGCGAAGCGTACCGCGATGGCTGCAATGTGGCAACCAATCCTAATTATTTTGATGGTATCTCTAATGAATACTCGCCTGTGTTTGGCGATAATGCCGGTAATGATGCATGGGCTAGTGTTCAATGGCAAGAAACAAAAGAGAACCTTTATGCAGCCTTTGCCGGTTGTGTTCATGGTTGTTTCGATTTCCTAACTAGCCATGCTTATCTTTTTCAATCGCTGGCCTTTGCAGCAGGCTGTGATGATTTAGAGTGTTCGTTAGAAGAAAAGATCCAAATCCAGCAAGCTTTCGCGATTTCTCAGAGCAATCAGATAGCAGCAACTGATGCGTTCGTCCAACAAACTATGGGAGTCGATGCTAATAATGCCATCTATCAAGCCTTTCGAAGCGGTACCACAACAACCCTAGAGGTTGCTACAATAGCGATGGGAGGCTATGGACTAGCCAAAGGAGCAGTTGGAGTAGTCAAAGCTGCGCGGATTGGAATGCTTGAAGCTAAAATGGCTAGCCAAGCTTTAAAACAAGAAGCCAAGTATATTGCGAAACCTGGCATGTCTATTAATCGTGGTGCAGAAAGTGTTAATGCAGGTATTAATTTAAATAAGAAGCTTTCACAATTAGAACAATCTCAACAAACAGCTGCAAGAATACGTGAATTACCTGATGATAGAATTCGTTATTATGGTATAGAAAAAAAAGCTACAAATTCAGGTCCAACTCGAGGGGCTTGTTATGTGGTTGAATATACTCCTCATAATGGACAAACAAGAGGTTGGTATGAATGCTATGATCACACAGGAAATGTTAATAGAGTTCATCCAAAGAGCATTAATGGGCAAACTGTTACTTCTCCTCATTATCCACTCATAGCTTCGGAACTATAAAATGAAATATACAAGAAAACAATTAGGCATCAAATTAAAAAATGAATTAGATAAAGGTTATGATCCTAAACGAATTGCGAATTGGGCTCACGACTTATTTTATTTTAGTCATAATCAATTCAGTGATGAAGTAGAACAAATATTACAAAATCTATTGCTAATGGAAGCAGGACCCGAATTTGAAGAAAGTGAAGAAAACATAAAAAAGTTAATTGAAAATCTTACAAACGAAGGAAACACTTAATTTAAACCATTTTAAATTATGATTGATATTAATCAATTAAATTAAAATGACACGATTCTTTTAATTTTTTAAATATATAAACAGAAATATTCCTGCTAAAATAATTGTATAACGGCTGTGTTGAATAATTATGGATTGAAGAGGTTAGAGCCTTTTTCATGGCTAAAATTTAAATTTTTACTGGATTCCATTGATAATCGCCTCTCTAAAGATCAAAAGAGTTATACCCTTGATCAGCTGAATCAGCTTTTAAAAGATCAGGATAGCTCTTACAAATATGATCTCGATGGCAATTTGATTCAGAAGAAGCAAGGGGGTCAAACAACCACCTATAAGTACGATGCATTAAATCGCCTCATTCAAGTTAAGTCGCCTCAAGGAACGTTTGACTATCGCTATGATTCCTTAAATCGCCGCCTCAGTAAGACGTCAAAAAAACTCTCAGAACGTTACTTCTACCAAGGGCAAAATGAAATCGGCATGGTCGATGCGAAAGGCCAGATTCAAGAATTGCGTATTCTTGGAACAGGCCATGGAGCAGAGCTTGGCGCAGCCATTGCCATCGAAATCAAAGGACGCGCCTTCGCGCCCACTCATGACCATCAAGGCCATGTCGTTGGCCTCATTGATGCCACTACAGGCAAACCTTGCGAAGCCTATCGCTATACCACGTTTGGTGAGGAAACTCTAATCAATGCGCAAGGCGCTATCATTCAAACCTCTGAAGTGGGCAATCCATGGCGCTTTGCCAGCAAGCGGGTCGATCCGGAAACAGGCTGGGTCTACTTCGGCAGACGCTTTTATGATCCAAGCAACGGACGCTGGACAACAACTGATCCCCTCGGTTTTGCCGATGGCCCCAACCTCTATGCCTACTTGCATCACAGTCCCCTTTCTGCCTTTGATGCCTATGGCTTCGTCGGCGAAGCGTACCGCGATGGCTGCAATGTGGCAACCAATCCTAATTATTTTGATGGTATCTCTAATGAATACTCGCCTGTGTTTGGCGATAATGCCGGTAATGATGCATGGGCTAGTGTTCAATGGCAAGAAACAAAAGAGAACCTTTATGCAGCCTTTGCCGGTTGTGTTCATGGTTGTTTCGATTTCCTAACTAGCCATGCTTATCTTTTTCAATCGCTGGCCTTTGCAGCAGGCTGCGATGATTTAGAGTGTTCGTTAGAAGAAAAGATCCAAATCCAGCAAGCTTTCGCGATTTCTCAGAGCAATCAGATAGCAGCAACTGATGCGTTCGTCCAACAAACTATGGGAGTCGATGCTAATAATGCCATCTATCAAGCCTTTCGAAGCGGTACCACAACAACCCTAGAGGTTGCTACAATAGCGATGGGAGGCTATGGACTAGCCAAAGGAGCAGTTGGAGTAGTCAAAGCTGCGCGGATTGGAATGCTTGAAGCTAAAATGGCTAGCCAAGCTTTAAAACAAGAAGCCAAGTATATTGCGAAACCTAGCATGTCTATTAATCGTGGTGCAGAAAGTGTTAATGCTGGTATTAATTTAAATAAGAAGCTTTCACAATTAGAACAATCTCAACAAACAGCTGCAAGAATACGTGAATTGCCCGATGGTAGAATTCGATATTATGGTATAGAAAAATCAGCCAAGAATGCAGGAACAACAAGAGGAAGATCTTACGTAACTGAATATAACCCCAAAAATGGGAATACTAGAAGCTGGATGGAATGCTATGACCATTCGAGCAACGTAAATAGAGTACATCCCAAACAAATCAACGGACAAGACGTCTCATGCCAACATTATCCTCCAACAGCAGAGGAGCTGAAATTAGGTTACAAGTAAATGGAAAATAAAGTAATAGATGGGCCTCTTCTTGGAGAGGCTTTAAAAGCTGAATTAAAAAAAGGTTATGACATTGTAAAGCTTTCTCGTTGGGCTTTTAGTGTTTATTCAAATAACATTCGGGCTTTGACTCCCTGTACAAATAATATATTGCAATACTTATTTAGCATGGAAGATGATCCCCAATTTGAATACACAGAGGATGAATTATATGAAATTTCTGAAATGTTGATTAACGGTGAAAAAGACCCTATTAAAAAGATTCACGATAGGTATCAAGAAAAACTCAAAGCAGAAAACGACGAAAGAGAGCAACAGAATATAATCTAAAACAGGTTCAACAAAACCATCAAGCCAAGCGACAACAAGATTCTTTACATCTATGATTCTCAAGGACGATTGAGTCAGTTTACAGCAAGCGATCAATCGTTTTCCTATGCCTATAGTTATAACTACAATCATTTAGTTGCGAAGTCCCGCGATCTCAAAAATAAAACAGCAACCAAACGTCATTACAAAGAATTAGGAACCTTTAAACACTGGAAGAAAGCCCATTCCTTTTCAAATTATTATGCCATAAAACTGGAAATAAAACATGTTTGAAGAAAATTACCTAACAAGACTTTCCAATAATAGTTTCAACAATAATACCGTATGTTTAGGTAGGCAAGTTGTTGAAATTATAGAGTTTTTAGAGGATTTTTTACCCTCTCTAATTTGGTATGGTTCAGATATTTCTATAACAGCAAATGCAGACACTATTTTATTGGATGAAAAATTTACCCTTTACACTCCTACTAAAATTGGAACTTCTTACGACTTTAAAAAAGAATCGGATAAAGTTGTCCAATTTCTATCAGGAGTTTTCATAGCCAGTGAAAAGAAAATTCTTTGGCCAAATAATCTAAAAATTGGTACCGAAGATTTATTTAGACCTATAGAAATGAACGATATTATTCTAGAAATTCGGGCATTCGATACATCATATTTTGAAGTTTATTCGGACGACTATGAATTAATAAAGAAAATAGCAACTCATTACAAATCTGAAATTGAAAGTACCATAAAAGAAATCTGACTCACAAATGAGTGATTTTAATTTCAAACAATTAAAATTGATAATTCAAAAAATAAATGACTACAGGAAAGGAAAAATATATCTTGCCTGGTTGATCTCAGATATTGAATCATTAATTAATATACTAGAGGATCCCAATGAAGATTGGAAAGCAGATCTTAGAACTAGTTGGCTTGATTTAGAAGAAGTCTACGCATTTGCTCTTGCCGATGAAAAAGAACATTTAGATCAAAAAGACATTAGAATCATCGATGAAGGCCTTCATAAACTTGAAACGCTTATTGGAGATCAATTAAAAACAATCAAATCTCCTGAAGACGATTGCTGATTTTTCTTTAGAAAATATCCACGAGAATTTCAGTATAGCTTGGCGCTGCCGTTGCCATCGAAATCAAAGGACGCGCCTTCGCGCCCACTCATGACCATCAAGGACATGTCGTTGGCCTCATTGATGCCACTACAGGCAAGCCTTGCGAGGCCTATCGCTATACCACGTTTGGCGAGGAAACCCTCATCAACGCGCAAAGCGCTATCATTCAAACCTCTGAAGTGGGCAATCCATGGCGCTTTGCCAGCAAGCGGGTCGATCCGGAAACAGGCTGGGTCTACTTCGGCAGACGCTTTTATGATCCAAGCAACGGACGCTGGACAACAACTGATCCCCTCGGTTTTGCCGATGGCCCCAACCTCTATGCCTACTTGCATCACAGTCCCCTTTCTGCCTTTGATGCCTATGGTCTTGTCGGCGAAGCGTACCGCGATGGCTGCAATGTAGCAACCAATCCTAATTATTTTGATGGTATCTCTAATGAATACTCGCCTGTGTTTGGCGATAATGCCGGTAATGATGCATGGCTTAACGTACAAAAACAGGAATGGTTTGAGTCTGCAGTGGCTGGCTTTGTACATGGCTGCGTTAATTTTGTTGCTAATACTTGCCAAGATTTTCACTCTTTATTCTTAATTATTGGCATGGACAATTTAGATGTTTCTATGGAGGAAAAACTACTCATCTATCAAGCCCATATTACCTCACAAAACACTCAAATAGCTGCTCTCGATGGATTTGTGCAAGAAACCATGGGTATTGATGCAAAAAATGCCACTTATCAAGCAGCACGAGATACAAGTTTACTTGGCTTAGAATTAGCAAGTTTAGCCGTAGCTATTACTGGAGCTGTCAAGGCTGTTACTTATTGTGCAAGACTTAGTAGACTAGCGCCTCTTGAAGCCAAAATGGCAAAATGCTTGATGAAACAAGAAGTAAAAGCAGCTTCTACCTCAATTAAACCTTCAATAAAAAGCATTGGAAATAATATAACTGACTATGTCCCCAAATCAACAGAAACAGGTAAACCCTTACCTCTGCCAAGAAATAAACATGGAGCAAATATACCGTCATCTAATTCTCCTCATACACAAATTGGTATTAGATCCAGTGATAAGGGAGATTATAAACAGACAAGACAATGGGGATATGACGGAAAAGAAATTAAAACCACTGATTGGACTGATCACGGAACACCCAACATACATCCAAATCCTCATGATCATTTAGCAACGCCCAACCCAACCGGTGGAACACCAGGACGGGGAGATGCCGTTCCTTTTCAAATTATTATAAATCCATGAATCCGACAATATTATCTATGTTTAAAGCTAATTATTTAACAAGACTTTTAAAAAATAATTTTAACAGCAATATCGTATGTTTAGGCATACAACTTGTTGAAATTGTAGAATTCTTAGAGACTTTTCTACCTTCTATCGTATGGTATGGTTCAGATATTTCCATAATATCAAATACAAACAATCTTTTTGTTGATGATAAATTCTCCGATTATATCCCTATAAAAATTGGTAGTTCTTACGAACTAAAAAAACAATCAAGCAAAGTGTTCCAATTTTTATCAGGGGTTTTTATTGCTAGCAAAAATGAAATTTTTTGGCCAAAAACTGCTCAGATCTATACTGAAAATTTAACATTTCGACCTTTAGAGATAAACGACATTGTATTAGAAATTCGCGCATTTGATACAACATATTTTGAAATTTATTCAGATAACATCGAATTAATTAACATTATATCCAAAAATTACAAATCTGAAATTGAGGAGTGTAAAATAAGACATAAATAAACATCACTCTAAGAGTACGACTGATCACTGCTTTGTCCCCGACATATCAAGCGGGTCGATCCAGAAACCGGCTGGATCTACTTTGGCAGACGCTTTTATGATCCAAGCAACGGACGCTGGACAACCACCGATCCTCTCGGTTTTGCCGATGGCCCCAACCTCTATGCCTACTTGCATCACAGTCCCCTTTCTGCCTTTGATGCCTACGGCTTCGTCGGCGAAGCGTACCGCGATGGCTGCAATGTAGCAACCAATCCCAACTATTTTGATGGTATCTCCAATGAATATTCCCCCTGTTTTTGGCGATAATGCCGGTAATGATGCATGGGCTAGTGTTCAATGGCAAGAAAGAAAAGAGAACCTTTATGCAGCCTTTGCCGGTTGTGTTCATGGTTGTTTCGATTTCCTAACTAGCCATGCTTATCTTTTTCAATCGCTGGCCTTTGCAGCAGGCTGTGATGATTTAGAGTGTTCGTTAGAAGAAAGGCTGCAAATTCAGCAAGCCTTTGCGATTTCCCAAAGCAATCAGATAGCAGCAACTGATGCGTTCGTCCAACAAACTATGGGAGTCGATGCTAATAATGCCATCTATCAAGCCTTTCGAAGCGGTACCACAACAACCCTAGAGGTTGCTACAATAGCGATGGGAGGCTATGGACTAGCCAAAGGAGCAGTTGGAGTTGTCAAAGCTGCACGGGTTGGAATGCTTGAAGCCAGAATGGCTAGCCAAGCTTTAAAACAAGAGGCTAAGTATATTGCGAAACCTAGCATGTCTCTTAATCGTAGTGGAAGTGGAGCAGGATCAACAAAAAACTTAGGTTCTCTAGCTTCGAAAGATGTGAATTTTTGTAAAATTAATGCTATAATTGAAGAAACTTTAAACGGATCAGGTCCGATGTCAAGTAAATACAGGGTTTCATCCGATGAAGCCTTAAGAGCTGGAAAAAAATTCCTTGGAACTGATTATAAGCAACTTGGTAAATCAAATAGCGGGGTTTTTAGAAGCGCAGACGGATTAAGAGGTTTTCGAATTGATAACAATTCTTTACTAGGTCTTCATGATCCAAACATTCCACATTTTCATTTAGAAGTTTTTAAATCGGGTGCAAATAAACCTTATATAAATAACCATATATCATTTTATGACTAGAGCAAATATTGAAATAAATAAAATCGGGAAAATATTAAAAGGAGATAATGAAAATTATTACATTCTAATAAAGGAAGATTTTGAAAATACCGGTGGATATTTAATCTATGTATCTGAAGATTTGAATTTCAAATCCGGAAACGGCTTTGATTATTGGGTAGAAAAGTTAGAGAACTTAGTTGGCTTTTTTGAAGAGTCAAAATGGGAAATAAAATGGAACATAAAGTAATAGATGAACGACTAATAGGTGAAGTTTAAAATCCGAGTTTAAAAAAGGCTTCAACATTTTAAGAATTTCCCAATAGGCTCTTAAATTCGAATCAACTCATATTAGAGATTTAAATCCTTATTCAGAGAAGTATTAGTGAATTTATTAAGCATGGAAGACAATTCTCAATGCGCAAGGTGCTATCATTCCAACCTCTGAAGTGAGCAATCCGTGGTGCTTTGCCAGCAAACGGGTCGATCCGGAAACAGGTTGAGTGTATTTCAGAATTGGAACCCTAATTTTATGCTAACAAATAACGAAATTTTAAAAAGTTTTAGAGTGGTTATTGCAAGTTTACCTGATAAGGAAAACTGTGTATGTGAAATTCATTATAATAATGCTCAATGGGTTGAAATTTCGACAGAAACAGATACTCCAATTATTTACTTTTACTCTCATCCCGTTAATGATTATTGGGAATTTCCTTTAGATGTAGCATTAGAAGTTTTAGAAAAAGCAAAGAAAAGGTATTTAGAAGAATAAAATTATTATTATCGAGAATTACTTTTTATTTTGTAAATATCTCACATTATCCACAAGCTAATTGATACAGAACCTATGGGATTTGCTTTTATCAAAGCCGAGCTAGCGATTCGTTAAATTTCAAATTTGCAACGGTTGCAAATTTCAACCTATCTCTTTTAAATGCTAATATCATTATCTAAGGTCTTTTGAGCTTTGAATGAATCAATCGCTGGCTTATTTGAGATATCAATCGATTTAGAGGTTATCTCTTTTTTAATAGACTCTGAACTCATCCCTAAACTCAAAGCAGAGGCTATTAGCTTATCTAATTCTTCAATGTGGTCTTTGCTTAAATTGAAATTCCCATGAGTTAGGATCTGTTTCATTGCATCAATACTCAACCCGTTTTTGCCTTTGTGAGCCTCTTCTAAAACCAGTTGAAAAGAAATACGCCGAGAAAGTTCTGGGTTTTGGCATTCTGATTGAATTTTAGCCTCCAACACTTGCTGATGAGAAACTAAGCGACTAAACTCCTTGTAAATCTCATGCTTAAGATCCCAAATACGCTCCTCATAGCTTTGTTCTAGAGAACTCCAAAGTCTTTCTTCTACTCTCCATAGAATTTCAAGTGCTTGAGATTTATCTAATGTCTTAGAGGTAAGTTGGCCTATTCCAATCGTTTTCTCTCGTGAGAATGAAATTAAATTATGAACATCTTGATCTTTCATTCCATTGGGAAGAGGGTCTGCCAAATCCCATTTATCAGGAAACTTATTTGATAGTTCTTCCTGATTAACAACTTTAATAGATTTAACACCCGTCTTTCTAAGCTCTGAAACAATCGACTCTGCTGCTTTAAAGCCAGCTTTATCATTATCTGGCCAAATCACGATATCTCTTCCAAAAAGAGATGACCAATCAGCCTTTGCTACAGCTCCAGATCCGCCCTGCCAACTGACACATATCATAGACTCTTTTGAATAAAGTTTTTGAGCTGCATCAGCTGTTTTTTCCCCTTCTACAACTAAAATCTTTGCTTTAGGATAATCATTAATCAACTCAAGCTTATATAAGCTTCTTTTGTCAGCTTGATGGGCCTTTAAGCACCAAGAAGCTTCATTTGATCCATTCCACTGCCCATAAGTTAATGGCAATACCATTTTTTCGGAGGGATTCGATTTCTTAACCAAACGCAAAGTGTAGAATAAGAGATCTCCGTTTTGATCGCGGTATGCATGCCGCGCAACTTCATTATAGGTTTTGTTGAAGTAAGGTGAAATTTTTTCTAAATCTGGTGCTGTTTCATTGAATGGTTTTAAGCTTTGCCATTCTCCGGTGTGTTTATCAGAGCCTTTAAAATGATATTGTGAAGGAACACGCATATTTGTTTGGTCATCTACAACCTCATTAATCCATTTTAAAGCGTCCTCACGAGACATACTAAGTACATGTTGAACAAGTTTAACTGGACCTCCTCCTTCCCCTTTTTCAAAATCGTAATAACATCCAGCCTCATCACCTTTACAAATCACCGATAAGGCATGTTTAGATCCAAATCGTAAACCTTTCGCATCTCTCCCTGTTGGCCCATCAGGAAAAAGCCGATACAAAAAGTGGTCAAGTTTTTCTCTGACTTTATCTGATATGGAAACTGCATCGGCTTGTTTTTGAGAGTTGTAACTTTCATACTTTGAAGCTCTATCCTGCAAAATCTGAAAGGCATCCCCGCCCATTGCCTGCTGAACGAAATGCTTTGGAATTGTTTTCATTACTTCAAATGCTTGGGCATTTCGATGAACACAAGATTTTTGCCATTCGTTAAAGTGGGAAGACGTCTTAAAATCTTTACCTGTCATATCAGACCTAACAAGAGTGTATAAAGCAGAGGATTGGTTAAGGGCACTATAATATCCCTTTAAAAGAGAAGATCCTTTGTCATCCAGCCCCTGCCATTTAACACCCAGATCTTTTTTGGTAGCTGGTTGCACCTCTTCCTGGCTTTGTGAATTTCTACTCAACATCTCTTTAAATGAGCTACCCACCTCACTTTTAATAACTGAGTAATCCTTATGTTGATCATCAATTTTTACGACCAGCCCTTTAGAGATGCTTTTATCGATCTTAGGATTAAAAAACTCTTCTTTAGGCTTCAAATCTTTTGATCTTTGATAATGACTCGAGATGCTACTTTTCAATGAATCCCAAAGGCCTAACGAATGCCCTTTTACTTTAGAAACAACAGAAGAGGAGTGTTTCAAATCTAATATGCGCTGCTGCCTTTGCATAGCTGATTGTCTTTCTCCTATTTGCTCTTCTGTCGTGAAATTGAGTGTGTTTTCCCTCTTATCCTTCCGAAACGCCTGCTTTTTAAGATCTGCTAAACAAGAGGTTTCATCTGACGAAACAAATAAAGTAGCTTTATGAACATGTCTAGTCAGACCGACATAGAATTTTTCCTTGTTCATTTGTGGTGAATGTAAGACATAGGCACGGTCTACAGTTTGCCCTTGAGAGCGAAAATAAGTAGTTGCATATCCCAATTGAAAACTATTGTATTCCTCGGGATTAAAAGTCATGCGGCGATTTTGGTCGGATATATAAACGGTAAATTGGCTATTTGAAACATCCACTAGAGTTGCAACAGTTCCATTTACAACACCTAATTGATTATCTTTTTTTCGAAACTCAAGCTTATCTCCAACGCTGACATAAATTTTCCCTGCGCTAGTTTGGCAAGCAAACTCTTCATCAGACAGCTCACCTTTTTCTTTCCGATAAAGCCGCGCCATCTCATTCAGTATGCGTACTTCAGAATTGGAGTGAGCTAAAATCAAAAAACTCTGATTAGGAAAAGCCGTTTGATCACTAGCCCACGCTTTAACAAGTGATTCAATACTTTCCTGTTTTGTCTCTTGCCACTTGATTTCCCCAAAAGAAACTAGTTTATCTATTGCCGCTGCCATTTGGCCGCTTGCCAAACTTTGTGCCATGGACCTTTGATCAAGCTGCTTTTGCCGCTGTATTTCTACCAATTCTTCAGCTCCATAGCGCTCACAAAAAGCTGTAAAAAGGCCTCCTCTTTCAACGGATGGGAGTTGAGAAGTACAACCTGCAAAAACGAGTTGTGCATCATGCTTTTTGGCCAGCTTTAACAATTCAGACAAAGGGCGATTTGCTAGCTTGGAAGTCTCATCGACAATCCAAACTTCATTCTTTTTTACCTCGATTTTCTTGTGATGTTCCAAAAATAAAAAGCGATATACGTTATCTATAGAAGAAAATCCCTTTTCCTTAAGTACCTGTGCTGTTGCATCATCAGGACCTAAAGCTCTAACCAAATAACTTTCTTTCTCATATACATTTTTAAGAGCCCCTAATAAATAACTCTTACCCGTTCCTGCGTGCCCTTCAATACAAGATAATCTCTTCCCTTTAATGATACTTCTAAATGCATCTAATTGCTCTGAGTTGAGCTCGGAAGCTTCGTCTTCGAGTTGTTTGTTTCTTAAATTAAGAGCCTTTTTTTCTTGGATGCTATCCGCTAAACGTAAAATTAACTTTTCTTCTTCAATAATAGATCTAGTGGAAAATTGACCGGTTGAATTTTGTGTTTTTGAATCAATTAAAGGAACGATTTCATTTTGTTCCCAGAAACTTTGTCGAATAACATCTCTTGAATCAAAGGGAACATTTTTCTGTATAAAACGTTCGACATCAGAAAAATTAAAGACACTTCTTGTTTCTGTGATTTTTTTTAAAATAGCCGAAGAATCTTTAGACTCTTCTTGATTCAAAGCGATAAGCAGCTTATTTTCTTCTTCTAAGTCAAAAGCCCTCCTCCGCATACGAACAGGACCTAAGTGGGTTTGAGAAACAATACCATTTTCGTCTACGCGGAGATCAAGACCTTTCGACTCAAAGAATTTATTTTGAAATTGTGTCCATAAGGCACCCCAATTTACCCCATTAACAACAACAGCATTCGCTCGCTGAACAATGGATAACTCATTAGAGTTTACTGTCCGCATCGCGGGCATCAAATCTCTAGCCTTATGATCTTCAAAATCGAGGCCACTCTCATCAAATCGACGGGTTGTTATTAAAAGATGGGCGTGCCAATTGTGCTCTAAATCTTCAACATCTAATGTTTTAGAGGAATAAGATTTAAGTTTTTCTGGTTGATGAATATCAACCTGGACTGCTAATCCTTTGCTTACTAAATGCTCTTCTATAAATGTTTGTATGAGTTCAATTCTATCTTCAATAGAAATAGCCTTATCATCTGGCAAAGCTATCACCATTTCTAAAGCAACTTGTGAATTGATTCTATTCTCTTTCTTCTCTACTAAATTCCATAAATTTTTACCATTTTTAAACGATGGATCAGCTCCTTTTGGCAAAAGAATATCATGGTAAACAGGCTTTTCTTTAAATGACCAATCGTAGGTCATCGGAGGAGAAAAACTTGTACCATTAAAATGAATTTGCTCTCGACCATTATAGGCAGCCTTTGCACAGGCATTTTTTCCTGCTGATCTTTTTACGAATTCTAAGCGTGCAAATCCAATAGCCATACTAAATCCATTATGGATCTAAATTAATTAAAGATTGACCATAAGTCAAAAGGTTTTAAAGTATGTATACAACGGATTATATCTAAGCCATTTAAGTCAATATTTGAAGCAAGCAAACGAAGTTTGCATATTGCGTACATTTATATTCATGGTTATCTTGTTTTTTTCATTTGCTATTATTTTCTTTGATCTTTTTTTGCTTCACTGAAATTCAGCTGTTGGCTAGGATATGGAATTTCCGCAAAAACATAACAGGTATTATTAAACAGAGATTCTATAATGGATAAATTTGAAGAGAAGAAAAAGAGGATCGACGAAAGGATCGAAAAAAATCTACTCAAGAAAAAGCTTCTTTTAGCTAAAGAAAAAAAGAGACGAGCAATCAAATTTTCCGACATCGGAAGAATTGCTTTTAAAGCTAATATTGATTTTTTAGATGAAGATATTTTACTTGGAGCCTTTCTAGAAATTGCAATGAATTCTAACGAATCAAATTTTTCAAAATGGAAAACGCTTGCTAGTGAATTTTCAAGTTCAAAAAGTTCAAATCAAATCTATAGCATAAATTTTTTAGAAGAACCTGAATCTTCGATTAAACAAAAATTAAAAGAAAATAAATTTTCTTGGAATCGTTTTAGAAAAGAATACTACGGAAAAGGTGATAAAATTGGGATTGAAAAGATGTTGCAAGGTTGCAAATTTACTTTAGAAGAAATTTGTCAATAAAACATGACTATTATACCTCTATATCACTATCAAAAATGGAATAAAGATAGTCTATTAATTTGGTTATCTATTACCTCAGCCTTGATTTTAATCTATTCATATTATCACCAGCTAATCGAAAAGATTGATCCTTGCTTTTTGTGCGTTTGGCAACGTTACATTTACTTTGCTGTTTTCTTTACTTCTCCATTAGGTCTTTTCCAAAAATATAATGCTTTTGTAAGACACGTTTTAAGTGCCATTTTTACTTTAGGACTAGGACTTGCAACATATCACATCTTTATACAACTAGGGTTGGTGACAGATCGTTGTGCAATTATACAAAAAATAAATCATATCGATGATTTCATGCATCTGCTCGAAAAATCTAAAGAATCTTGCTCTAAAATCAACTGGTCTTTTTTTGGATTCTCCATTACAGTCTATAATGCTATTTTTTCTCTTTTTGCCATTACAGCCCTAAACTGGAAATATATCAAAAGGCAAATTTATGTCTAAAAAGGAATCAAGAAAACCAATGACCACCACGAAGAAAGATCTAATCACTCATATTTCTTCAAACAACCACATTCACCCTAGTGATGTTCAATTGATCATTCAGGCTTTCTTAGATAAAATTTTAGAAACACTCCGAAAAGGCCAACGCTTAGAATTTAGAGATTTTGGCGTTTTTGAAGTTGTTCGAAGAAAACAAAAAATTGGAAGAAATCCTAAACAATCAGACACCCCTATTGTGATCCCAGCCCATTTTGCGGTTAAGTTTTCGGCTGGTAAGGAGATGAAAAAACGACTTGAACCCCAACAAAATTCTAAAGATCCAAATAGCTCACATCAAGCATAGACTCTTTGAACCGAGAAACACACTAATACTCTTCAAAATTATTTATAATATGCGAAAAGCCTAGTAGAAGAGACTTTTGAATCTATGAAAAGTATTCATAACCCTTTTCAGATTTGACCTATCTTTACAACCCCTTGTAAACGTCTTTCCTTGAATCAACATCAATAATTAAAACAATCAATTCATTGTCTTTGATTTCGTATATAATACGGTATTTGCCACACCTGATACGATAAGAATTATCTTGACCTTTCAATTTCAAAGCCCCATTTGGGCGCGGATCTTCTTCTAGTAAAGTCATTCTTTTTCTTAATAAGACCCCATCATATTTGGGAATTTTGGAAAGAATTTTCTTAAGGTCGCAATCGAATTTAAGCTTGTATCTCTTCATCCCATCCCAGATAATCCCACATCTCTTCGGCGGAAATAGTTTTAGAACCATTTTTAACGAAACGTTCCTGCGCTGCTGCCGCATCTTTACAATCTTGTTCGTATTCTAACGCCGCTAATTTCTCGCGTATTGCGATTGTGGCAAGCTCAGTAACACTCATTCCTTGATCTATTGCGCATTTCTTAAGACAAATATGAATATTTGAAGGAAGATTAAAATTTAATCTACTTGTTTTTTCCATAAATACCCTCCTCTTTCTTACAGAATAGCAGATATGTTATTTTCTGTATATGCAGATGCTGTCAAAAGTAATTTACTTATTGAGTGACTCGCTTCCTAGCCATATCTTAAATAGAGAGGAATCTTAAAGTCCTCAAATCTCTCTTAGAATAAAGAGAGTTAAAAGATTTTCTTTAGTAAATAATCGGTATCGGAGACAAACTCATTTCTAAAAAGGAATCAAGAAAACCAATGACCACCACGAAGAAAGATCTAATCACTCATATTTATTCAAACAACGACATTCACCCTAGTGATGTTCAATTGATCATTCAAGCTTTCTTAGATAAAATTTTAGAAACTCTCGGAAAAGGCCAACGCTTAGAATTTAGAGATTTTGTCGTTTTTGAAATTGTTCGAAGAAAACAAAAAATTGGAAGGAATCTAAAAAATTCAAGCACCCCTATTATTATTCCTGCCCACTTTGCTGTTAAATTCACAGCTGGTAAGGAAATGAAAAATCGATTAGTGGATATGAAGAGCCATTTAAAGCTCTTTTGATTGCAGAAACTTGCTAATCTCTTCTTTTGAGAATAAACCCTTAGCAACTTTACAAACCATCTCCTCGAAATCATCTAGATTATATTTTGCTTTCCTGCCGTTTTGAAGTAGAAAGATCAAAGGTACCGCAGCACCTGTTCTCTTATTTCCGTCTATAAAAGCATGGTTGCAAATGATATGAAAAAGATAGGCAGATGCTTTGTCGAAGATGGATTCATGTAAATACTCGCCATACATCGCAGCTTTGGGCATCTCTAGTGCAGATATAAGCAATCCCATATCTCTTACACCATGCAGACCGCCATATTCAGAAATTAACTCATCGTGGATATGTATAACTTCTTCAACCGATAAAAAAATCATCGATCAGCTAATCTTTTAAATAATGGAGCGTATTCTTTAAATGTTTGTTTCTTGGCTTCCTCAAACTTGCTATTTACTGGCTTTACCGACTGAATCGTAATCCCTGTGTTTGCGTCTACAACGATTTGAAATAAACAATTTTCGTCTAGGCCTGCAGCTTGTAAAACAGATTTTTCTATAATAATAGCCTTGCTATTTCCATGCTGTACTAAATGCTTGACCTGCATAGTAAACCTCGTTTGTTGGTATATACCAATGTTACCACAAAATGTTTTTTTATCTCTACCGAATCAAAAATATTTAAATATTCTTCCAATTAATTTGATTTTGGTAATATTTTTCAATTCCTTTTTAAAATTTATTTACCACTTTAAGTTTAAGCACCTCTTTTTAATCCCATTCCTTTTCAGAAATCATCCATAGATTCGTAAGAATCTCTCCTCTAAAGCTTCTTCATGCGCCCTGGATGCTGGGAGATAAAAAATCATGCTTATTTCTCCTCGCGCTCCTCCTCACACATTGATAAAGCAATTGCTTTGACTGTATTAATTCCATGTTTGAAACCTACAAGACGCATCAAATGATCTATATTTGAAAGCTCTGTCGATAAATAATCATACTCCGACTCTAGTCGGGCAATTTTTCTCTTAAGATTCACTATTTCCATTTTTTAATCCCTCATGTTAAAAAAGCCCCTCTGGAGGGGCAAACAAGATCTAATTTAACAAGCAAGCTAGATTTTCAGTTAACGCCCATAATTTAGTATTTACTCTCACATTTTCCTCGATGGACTTAATTGCTCGAGTATGGCGCTTTACTCCTTTCGAAGTTCTGTATCTGAGTCCTCCTTTAAATAGGTTTTCTTGAACAACGTTGAAGGTTGTCCAGACATCATTCCCCTCATCTTGTCCTCTACTTGGAATAAGTAGCTTTTCGGGATCTATAGGAATCTCACCACCCCATTTGATCTTTGGAGCCTCAAGAGAATATGCAATTTTTTGATGATCGTTTAATTGGATTAATTGCCATAGATTGGTCATTTCAAGAGAATATGGTACAAGTTTTAACAAATCTTTGGCTGAAGCAACTACTTTTTGCGTCACATCCCCTTGATGTCGCACTCTTCGGCAAAAAAGTTCATTGCCAATGATAAGCCCATTTGCACAAATAAACCTATAAATTCCGGCTCTTAATTGATAGCTAGAGGTTCCATCATGAGCATTTGTTAATATAATTTCAGGGACCATTCCCCCCGCTTCTTGTAAAGAGCGATGGCGTAGTCTAATCATATGCTTTGTGTAACCGATCTTATCTTTAAGTCGAGTTCTAGACTGTGACGCCATTACAGGTAAAAAACCAGCCTCTTTTAATCCAAGAAGACACTCATTTGTTGAAATAAACTCATATCTTTCACTAGTCCAGCTTGCCCTGCAATCCGCAAAAATGCTAGGAGCAAATTTTCTTAACTTAACTTCATCTAAAAAGTAATTCATAAAAACCCAATTGAATTAAACAATTAATCTAATTATCTTATGAATGTGACCGCAACACCCTGCCCGGTGTCACGATCAGTTGATTTCCTTAAAAGCTGACGCTGCGGTCGCACTCTTCTTTGTCTAGCCACTCATAAAAGGCGTACTCTTCTCTCTCTATATTAAGAGAATTAAGCTCGTACTTTGACCGCTCATTCTCTTTAAACAAGCTATCCATCAAATAATACCCTTCCAGCTCATAAGCTATACTTAGACGAGCTTCTAAAGCAGTGAACATTTACTCTCCTTTTCTTTCATACTTTCCTTTACTAACAAGGAAGCCGCTAATGACTTGCTTGAAAATTTAATTTTAAATAAAAAATTTATGCAACGCAACATAAATGTTGCGTTGCATAAAAATAAACACAAACATTTAATTATTAGTGGTTTACAATCAATTTTAAGAAAAATTTATTTATTGAAAATATAATAGTGGAATATACAGGGCTAACTTTAGATCTAAGTGACTAAAGCTTCAAGACTAGATTAGCGTAGCAAAATTGGATATTGGCAAATGAATCAATTCGATCTAATTTAATGCTCGGGTAGTACAAAACCTCTAGGCAGCTTACGTTTACAGCAAGGACAAATTTCAACTTGCTTAGGAATTAAATCATCCATCTGCACCTGATCATTCGTAAGTTTTATAATTTTTATCGCTAAATCTAAACTAGGAATTCGCCTTTTATGAATTATTCCAGAAATATGATTGCGATGAACTCCAAGCTTTTTAGCAAGATCATCAATCTTGATTTCAGGATTTAATTTTAGATAATCTTTTAAATCCATTCGCAACTCTTAGTTTTTACATTTATGTATTAAACGAAGCTAATATAGCTTCTAAATTATAGAAGATAAAATAACAAGAAAAGAATTCTTATTACTTATTTTTATAAGTAAACAAGGCTGTTTATTTTGTCGTGTAGAAAGATTCACAGCGTTTTATACTCGTTAGTTTCATCTATCCCATCCTCTACACATGAGTCCCAAATTTCAAATTCTGCATTTAGGTCTTCGTCTTCAACTGCCCATCTAAACTCGTGCACCAATTTCTTTTCTTCACTCCTTAAGTCATTTTATAAGGCTTGAGAATCAAATTTGCTTATCAACTCTTTAGAAAGGTAAAAGTGTGGTTTATTTTTTAATATAAACCAAGTTTAAAATCTAAAATTCAGCCCAGCCCAACAAACGAACTTAAGCTATAAACACTAGCCTTTCTTCAAAAGTACAAGAGTTTTCGTAAAAGGTTTTAAGACTATCTTGAAACAAACTTTCAGGCATATGATAATACCACTCCTTTCCAGACCCTTCCACTCTGCAATAGCGTTCTGTAATCGTTAAGTCACCCCATCGATAATGCCTCTTAAAGCGTTCAGCAAATGACTTGTTTTTTAAGTCCCCCTCACGACATGGCTGAATAGCGTTGTCTAACGCATTTCTCACATAAGCACCAATGCTTGCAGGCATAGGCACAGATTGATTTTTCTTAGCTTTTTCAACTTGCTGCCAATAGACCTGAAGAGCTGTTTTGATCTTGGCAATACCAAAGTGTTTAATCCACCAAGTAGCGTGCTTTTCTTCAATCAAGGATCCCTTTTCAGGGATAATTTTAAGCAGGTAAGCAAGAAATTTTTTTTCTTCCACAGAAAAGTTTTCACTCCAATTAGGAGCCGAATTTTTCTTCTTAGAATTAAACTTTTTCTTTTGTTGAACAATTTCTACGTGTGTCTTGGAAGTAGAAGTGTGATCTGCCTTGTCAAAAGAGGTCACCGAGCTTTGCAAATCATTGACCTCATTTACAGGCAGAGACAACAAAGAAATCTCTGTATTTGTCTTCTGATTTTTTTGTACTCCTCCTTCAAAATTTTTAACCCCCTGTTGTGAATTTTCTGAATAGGGGAAAACAGCAGTAGAGTCTTGCTCTGCGATTGATTTGACTGGTGCTTCTGTAGATACTTGAGATGATGAGCTTGTTGTTTGATTGCTTGCCTGAGTTTCCTTTAAAACTTTATTAGGCACATAACCATCATTGAGAGCTTTGCGTACGTATTTTCCAATACTTTCAGGCATAGGCACGTCACTATCATTTTTAGCTTTTTCAACTTGCTGCCAATAGACTTGAAGGGCTGTTTCGATCTTTGCTATACCAAAGTGCTTGATCCACCATGTTGCATTATTCTTTTGAATAGGGTCACCATGCTCTGGTTTAATTGAGAGAAGGTATTGCAGGAATGTTTTTTGGTCATCGCTGAATTTTGAAGACCAGTCTTTTACTTTAGGGGTGAACGGCTTAATCGGCTCACCAACAGTTGAGAGGCTTCTTGATTGAGATTGGTGTGTTTCTGTGGTGACCAGATTTGTTTTTTCTTGGAGTCCTGTTATTTCTTGAATTCTCTGGGGGCAGATATTGATGAACATGACATTGTTGAGTGCATGCTTTTCTACGATGATATCGCGAAACTCACGGAAAATAAGCCCTTTTTGTTCTAAGAAAATAATTGCACTACGGCTCTGACTTGTGGTGAAGCCGAATTTTTCGCTGAAATATGTATAATTGAGTTGAAGAAGGTCATCCTTGAATTTCTTTCCAAACCCAGTTTGTTGGCCTGTTTTTATGTCATAAACAGGTACTGGTCTATACCAGTATAAAATCTCGGCTAAAATAATAGCAGAGTTGATCTGAATTTTACCTTTGTCATTTCTTAAATGAGTATACCATTGATCAGGGATAATGTTGCCGCGAATTGAAATCTCACCAATTTTGGTGACAATTTCCGAGATAGGATAAGACATCTTTTATTCTCTTATTCTTAATAAGTTAAGAACAGAGAGGATTTGATCAAGAAAACGTTTTATACAGTAGACTTAAAAAGTCTTGCTGTGATAACATAAGCCTAGAAACCACTACGAAAAATTGAGTGGCTTCTGGTGTATATGTGAACACGTCATGTTCAAATTCATCTCTGCCAACTTACTAGGTTAGTTACCGCCAAGTAGAAAAACTTAGTAAGTTTATTCGTTATAGCCCGAGTCTTTACTCGGGCTTTGTTTTTTTACAAGATCAGA